>JAPLKX010000262.1 GCA_026387845.1 Candidatus Hydrogenedentota bacterium
GCGGACGCGGAACCTCACGGGGAGGCCCGCCATACCTACTCCCCTCGATACCACCAGCGTGCAATTCGGGCCGGTGCAGAGGCCGCCGAGGTATTTGCGCTCAATCTTGCTCAAGCCCATCACGGGCAGGCCTGGCACGCGCACTTGGCCGCCGTGGGTGTGGCCGCTGAACATGAGGTCAACGCGCCGCCCCGGCCCGACGAACTCGGCGGCCGCGGGATTGTGGCTCAACAGCAGGCGCGGCATGTCACGGGGCACGCCGCGCAGGGCCTCGTCGAACAGAAGCTCGTCTTCCCAATAATCGCCGAGGCCGGCAATGCAGATGGAACCGGGGTCCGGCTCATCGGTCAGGCCGCCCGGGTTCAGGAACAGCCGTTTGTTGTCGAGCAGCGGGATACCCGTACGCTGGAACGTCCTGCGGCAATAGGCGGCGCCTTCCCAATGCTCGTGATTTCCCAGGACGGCGACGGCCCCGTGCCTGGCTTTCAACGTGGAAAGGACGCCGATGCCCGTGTCGATAGAACTGGGGGTGAAATGGACGTAGTCGCCGGTGAGCATGACGAGGTCGCCGCGCAGCGCGTTGGCGGCTTTGATTGCCTGCTCGATCTGGCTGAGGGAGTTGTACGGGCCATAATGGGTGTCCGAGACGTGGATGATTCTCAGGCCGTCCAACGCTTCGGGAAGACCCGTGATGGGGGCGGTGTACCGCCGCACGATCAGGTGGGAAGGCTCGTACCAAGTCGAGTACACGCCCAGCCCGCCCGAGGCCGCCAGCGTTGCGCCCGCTCCCGCCTGGGCCAGGAAGGTGCGCCGGTCGACGCCCGCGCGGCCCGCGGGTATCTCCGGCCGCGTCTCACGGCGGGCCTGGGAGTGGAACTTCAGGCACGCGGCCGTTTTGAACAGCCGGATGCCTATCAGCGCGATGGCGAGGTAAAACAGCGGGGTTCCCAGACAGGTGACCACGAAGTGGAGGGCCGAGTAATGGTGGTGGACCGGGGGTATGAACTGGAACACCAGGGCGCGGAACGGCAGGGTGATGAAGAAGGCCAATCGGAATGCCAGCCGGCCGGCGGGTTCCAGCCAAACGGGCAGCAACAGCTTCTCTGAAAGCATGATGGCAGCCAGCAGTACCGCACCGGCCAACAAGGACGCGGCGGCCCATTTGACCCACCGCCGCAACGGTTCCCGAATCCAACTGAAATGAAACACAAGATGACCACTTCCAAAACTACTGACAATTAGTTTGAATTATAACCGCCCCGCGGCGCCCGCGTAAAGCTTTATGTTGCGCTTGGGCGGTGTGGCGGCGGCGCCGCGTGGGAATCAGCGGCTCGCTTTCACTGTTTTTACACAAGTGAGGTAGCGTTTTCCCGCACACCGCCTAACGCAGCAGTTCAGATGAATTTCGGGCGAATCCAAAAAGAGGGAGGACAAACCATGTTTCGCAAACTTTACCTTGCAGCCACGATCGGCCTGATGCTTGTAGTGATGGGCGTGGCCGTCACCGGTTGCCCGCAGGACCTGCGCTCGCGCTATCAGGTTACCGTCCAAAACTTGACGCCGTTTCAGACTTTCGCGCCCCTGATTGCCGTCACCCATTCAAACAATGGGTCGGTTTTCCGGGAAGATACGGCGGCTTCCGCCAGCTTTGCCAGTTTTGTAACGGCGGGCAACCTGGCGGGCCTCGTCTCGGCCCTTGACAGCCTGGAGGCTGTCACGGCCATCTACCAGTCTTCGGCCGGCCTGGGCTTGCTGACTACAGCCGCCGGGACCATCACGTTCACCATACAGGCCCTGCCCAACGATGTTTTCTCGATGGCGGCGCCGAACGAGATAGCCATGACGGACGCGTTTGCGGGGCTTGATTCCGTGGCGCTGCCGATCTTGACCAGAACCTATTACATGGACTCGTACGTTCTGACCGGCGGCAACGTCGAATTGGCGGACGGGATTCAGAACCTGATTCGAGTCGTCATCACCCGGCAGTAGCGCCACCAACGTCCCGCCTGCATGGAGGGGCGTCGAGACGACCCGTGCAGGCGAGACGCCCGCACCACAATTTGGGCGATCAGTTTACGCAACGGGCTGAGACGGACTTCGTGGTCTGGGGCGCGGTGTTACAAGAACCGCGCCTGCCAGACCGCCTTCGTTTTCATATTCAGTGGTTTGACATGGGGATTTTGGGTGTGTTACCATTTGCTCATCCGGTGATTTTCGGGCGTTTGTAGCAGTGTGCCCGAACCAAGTAGAAGCACCAGCTTCTCGCCTTGCGGCGGTGATCGCGCCAGTTACGTGGCGGGCCACTTGCCAGCATGGCTGCACGGACAAGGCGTGTGGCGTTGTTTTGCCAGGCAGGGCTTGATTTCGGCAGAAGACTGGTGCGTCTTCGGCCGAATTTTTTTTGCAAAGCGACACGAGGTGTCGCGCGACATGGAGGGCCGCAAGGCCAACAACAGGAGGACCCGCTAATCTCAAAGGTAGACGAGGAGAAAGTCCGTGTGAACGAGATGATTCGCGCACGGCAAGTTCGAGTTATTGACGAAGAAGGAAATCAACTGGGCATCATGAGCCCGCACGACGCGATGCGGGAGGCCGGCGAACGAGGCCTGGACCTGGTTGAGGTGGCGAGCAAGGCAGTACCGCCCGTGTGCCGCATCATGGATTACGGCAAGTACCGGTACCAGCAGAGCAAACGGGCGAAGGAATCCAAGAAACACCAGCACACGATTACGGTAAAGGAAATCAAGTACCGGCCGAAGATTGATTTGCACGATTTCACGTACAAGACCAATCACGTGCGGGAGTTCCTTCAGGAAGGCGACAAGGTGAAGATCACGATCATGTTTCGGGGTCGCGAACTGGCGCACCCGGAATTCGGGCGTGAGATTCTTGGTCGAGTCGTGGAAGGGACGAAGGACCTTTGCCAGGACGTGGGCGACGTTTCGAATACGAGACTCGAGGGCCGGAACATGAGCATAGTGCTCACGCCGGCCCGCTGACCGCAGCGCTGCCAACTTCAAAATCGTATGAACTTGCGCCCGGGATTGAGCAGGGTTGCGGGTCGACACATGCGCGCAGGCGCGCGTTTTTCAGGAGGGTAACAAGCATGCCGAAAATGAAAACCAAGAAGGCCGCCGCCAAACGGTTCCGGCCGACCAAGAACGGTCATTTCACGCGGGGCCAGGCGTTCAGCCGCCATTTAAAGACGGCGAAGTCATCCAAGCGTCGCCGGAACCTGCGGGGTGCCACGATGGCCAGCAAGGCCGATGAAGGCTCGATCAAGCGGATGCTGCCCTATAGTTGACTTGCATTGGATCAACCCGCATCCGGCGAACCGGGGCGGACCCTATAAGGAATTGACATTATGCCACGTGCTACCAACAGTCCCGCGTCGCGGAACCGGCGAAAGAAGTTCCTCGACAAGGCGTCCGGCTACCGTGGAAGCCACCACAGGCTCTACAAAACCGCCCGGCAGGCCGTCGAACACGCCGGCCAATACGCGTATCGCGACCGGAAAGCGCGCAAACGGGATTTCCGTAAACTGTGGATCGCGAGAATCAACGCGGCCACGCGGTCACTGGGCCTGAGTTACAGCCGGTTTATACTGGGGCTGAAACTGGCGAACATCGACATCAACCGCAAGGCGCTCGCGGATATCGCGGTGACGGACGAAGTCAGCTTCAGCGAACTAGTCCAGCGCGTCAAGACCCAACTGGAGTCGGCCCAGTCTGAATAGGCCGCACCGATGTCGAAGGATGCCGCGGGCGGTTTGAATTAACGCGGGGACAGACCGACGATCGGGAATCAGTGAACATGCGCATCGTACCGGCGGTGGACATTCGCGGGGGGTTGTGCGTCAATCTTGTCCAGGGCGATTACGACCGGGAAACGGTGTTCTCGGACGATCCGGTCGCTCAGGCAGTTAAATGGCACGACGTGGGCGGGGTGTTGATCCACATTGTGGACCTGGACGGCGCGAAGGCGGGCAGGTGTTGCATCGAGGGCCAGCTCCGGGAGATCGCCGGGGCGGGGGTCCCGTTCGAAGTGGGTGGCGGCATTCGCAATATGGAGACCGTCCACACCGTGATCGAGGCGGGCGCCCGTAGGGTCATACTGGGCACGGCTGCGCATCGCGACCCCGATTTGCTGGCCCGGGCCGCGGCTGAGTTTCCCGGCCGGATTGTGGCCGGCATTGACGGGCGGCGCGGCAAGGTGGCGCTCAGCGGCTGGTGTGAAACGACCCAAACCGACGTCGTTGAGTTCGCCAGGAGAGTTGAAGGCGCGGGGGCGGCCAGGATCATCTTCACGGACATCTCGAGCGACGGGATGATGGGCGGGGCCGACGTCGAAACCACCCGATCCGTGGCGAGGTCGGTTCGGATACCGGTTACGGCCTCGGGCGGGATTTCGTCGCTGGATGACGTCCGAGCGCTTAAGCGGGTCGAACGGGACGGGATCGACGAGATCATCATTGGCCGGGCGCTTTACCTGGAAAAGTTTACGCTTCCGGAGGCGATATCGGCGGCCGGGGAGGCATCGTGACTCTCCATTTTCGAATTGCAACGATAGTGGGGCCCGGTCTTCTTGGCGGCTCGCTGGGGATGGCGCTCAAAGCCAATGGCCTGGCAGGGAAAGTGTATGGCGTGGGCCACCGCCAGGCCACCCTCGACAAGGCACTCGAACTGGGCGCAATAGACCGGGGGTTTCTGGACCCGGTCGAGCCTGCCCGAGATTCCGAGCTTATCGTGATCTGCACGCCCGCCGGTACCGTGGCCCAATTTCTGGACGTCCTGCGGCCCGTCTGCGCTCCCACATGCATCCTCACGGACGTTGCCAGCACTAAGGCGGCCATCTGCGCTCATGCGGCCGCGACGTGGCCGCCGCCAATCCGCTTCATCGGCAGCCATCCCATGGCGGGATCGGAAAAATTCGGGCCCGAACATGCCCGGCCCGACCTGTATCAGGGCTGCGTGACGGTGGTCCAGGCGGGGGCTTCGCTGGACCCTGCGGCCCGCGGGGCCGTTGTGGGGTTGTGGCGGGCGCTGGGATCGGAAGTTATTGACCTGCCGCCGGACCTTCACGACCGGCTGGTTGCTCAAACGAGCCATCTGCCGCACGTTGTTGCCGCGGCCGTGGCCCAGCTCGCGGCATCCGCGGGCCATTTCGAGACGGTGCGCAAGCTGGTCGGGAAAGGCTTTCAGGACGTCACCCGAATCGCCGACAGCCGGCCGGAAATCTGGCGCGATATCTGCCTGACCAACCGGGAAAACATCCTGACGGCGCTCGAGGGCCTGTCGGGCCGGTTGGAGGAGGCGCGTGCCGCGCTCGAGCAGGGTGACGGGGATGCGCTGGAACGGTATTTCCGCCAGGGCAACACGGGGCGGCGCGAGGTCCTGGGCGAATGACTCGAGCAAAGGGTTTTTTCATCACGTTCGAAGGCGTCGAAGGGTGCGGCAAGTCCACGCAGGTTCGCAGACTTCAGGAGCGCCTAGTTCGGCTCGGTAGGGACGTGGTAGTCACGCGCGAGCCTGGCGGGACGCCGGTCGCCGAGGCCATCCGCTCGATTTTGCTTGATTGCGCCCACGCCGGAATGAGGCCCATGACCGAACTGCTGCTTTACGCGGCGGCGCGGGCGCAGCACGTTGCCGAGGTGATTGCGCCCGCTCTCGATGCGGGCAAAACGGTCTTGTGCGACCGGTTCGCCGACTCGACCACGGCCTACCAGGGCGCGGGAAGGGGTGTGGAACCGGAAACGGTCGCGGTGGCGCACCGATTGGCGACGGGGGGCGTCTGGCCGGACATCACGATTGTCCTGGACGTGCCAGTTGAACTGGGGTTGGCGCGCGCAAACGCTTCGTGCGGGCCGGATCGGATCGAGCAGGAGTCGATCGAGTTTCACCGCAGAGTCCGTGAAGGTTTCCTTGCCCTCGCCCGGCAGGATCCTCGCCGTGTTTTGGTGATTGACGGAACCGGCAGCGAGGACGAGGTCGCCGATGAAGTAGCGTCGGCTATCGCGTCGAGGCTGGTTTCATGAGCCTTTCCAGCGTACGGGATCAGGACGTGGCGGTCAGGCTACTGCGCAAGATGCTGGAGCGGGGCCGGGTCCCCAACGGTTTGTTATTCTGGGGTCCGGGCGGTGTGGGCAAGCGGCTGTGCGCGGTGGAGTTTGCCAAAGCGATCAACTGCGTCGCGGCGGTTGGCGACGCCTGCGACCAATGCCTCTCGTGCCGGAAAATCCAAAACGCCAACCACCCGGACGTAGCTTTTGTCGCGCCCCTGAAAAAGGCCCGTATCATCGACAAAGACACCATCGAAGGAATGAACGAAATGGCGTCTCTGCGCCCGTTCGAGTCGAAGTGGCGGGTGTTCATCATTCAGGAAGCCGAGCGAATGGGGATTCCCGCGCAAAACAAGTTCCTCAAGACGCTCGAAGAGCCCGCGGGAAACAGCGTGTTCATCCTGATCTCTGAAAAGCCGGACCAACTGTTGCCGACAATTCGGTCCCGTTGCCAGCGCGTCCGGTTCGGGTCGTTGCGCCCGGAAACTGTAAAACAGCTCCTTCTCCAGGTGAGAGATCTGCCGGACGATGTGGCGGAATCGATCGCGGCGGTGTCGCAGGGCCAGATGTCGCGCGCGCTGGACCTGGTGGACTCGGACAAACGGCCCGTCGTGCTCGATATTGTCGAGAAGCTGGCAGACGGGGCGGACCCGCTGGCGGTAGCGGAAGATTTTGCGAGGGTGCTGGCCGCCACGCGGGCGCAGATCGAGGAGGGGATCAAAGGCGAATTTGAGGTGCCGGAAAAAGAGGTTTCTCGCGATGACCGCGAGGAGATCAAGAAGCAGCAGGTGGCGTTGGCCGAGATGCTGATCCGGCGTGATATAATGGAGTATCTGTATTTGTTCGAGACGTGGTGCCGCGATCAGGAAGTCTATGCACTGACAAACGATGCGGGCCGCGTGTTCAACCGGGATCAGATGTCGCGGATTAAAACGGCGGCAACCCGTGCGGGCACGGGCAACTTGGACCGGCGCGTTGCGGCGATAGAGCGCACGCGCGTTTATCTCGAGCGGTTTTTGAAAGAGGATCGGGTGTTTCGCGACCTGTTTTTCGTCCTTTCGGAAGACGGGCCGCCACCGGGAGTATAGCGGATGGCGCAGACGGTCAAAGTCAGGCTCAGGAAGCCGACGCAGGTGTTCGATTTTCTGGTCAAGGACATTCCGCTTGCGCCGGGGGACGGCTGCATCGTCCGTAGCGACCGGGGCCTCGAGTACGGCTTCTGCACGATGCCGCCCGAAGAATGTCCGCCCGAGGAAGAAAAGAACTACCCGATGACGATCGTGCGCAAAGCCACCCACAACGACGAGACCACGTTCCGCCAAATACTCGCCGACGAGGAAAGGGCCAAGGCGCTGTGCATGGGCAAGATCGAGCAGAGAAACCTGCCGATGCGGCTGGTGGACGTTGAGTACACGTTTGACCGGCACAAGATTGTGTTCTATTTCACGGCTGACGAGCGTGTGGATTTCCGGGAACTGGTGCGGGACCTAGCGCACGAGCTTAAGACGCGCATTGAGTTGCGCCACATCCAGGTGAGGGACAAGGCCAAGATTGTGGGGGGGATTGCGTCGTGCGGGCGGGAACTGTGCTGCGCGACGTGGATGGGCGAGTTTATGCCGATCTCGATGAAAATGGCGAAGCGGCAGAACCTCTCGCTCAACCCCTCGAAGATCAGCGGGCAGTGCGGGCGGCTGATGTGCTGCCTGAGCTACGAGAACCACAACTACTCCGATAAGAAGAAAAAGAAAGCCGCCCCGGCCGTCGAGCCCGCAGGGGAGGCCGCAGAACTCGACGATGTCGCTCCCGATACGTTTGAACGGCAGGGCGCCCGCCACGCAACGTGCCGGGCCTGCCCGGCCGGGTCGCCGCAGGAAGACGTACTGCCCGAGGACGAGTTTGCCGAAGACGCGGGCGAGTGGGACGACTCGGTGGCGGTTGCCGAGGAGGGTGAAAATGAGGCGTTGCTTGCCGAAGAAGACGGCGCCGAGGACATCGAAGAACGTACCGAGTGCGGCCAGACCGTCTATGTGATCGATCCCGAGTCCGGCGAGGAAATCAGCAGCGAGCAGCCCGGACAACCCGCCGAGCCGAGGCCGCGGCGAAAGTCGCGCAGAAGGCGGAAACGCCGCCACCCCAACAGAGCCGGCGGCACAAACCCCCCGGCCTGACCCGCGATGGCGCGATTTGTCGATAGCCACTGCCATCTGCAGCACGAGGCCTTCAACCGTGACCGTCAAGATGTGCTGTCCCGCGCGCTCGACCAACTTGCGTGGCTGGTCGTAGTGGGCGACGACGCCGGGGCCAGCCTCTCCGTCGCCGCGATGGCCGCGGAACCCTCGACGGCGGGCCGGGTCTTTGCCATCGTGGGGATCCACCCGCATAACGCGTCCAAGGCGGATGACGATCAAATGGGCACGGTGCGGCGGTTGCTTGGAGAGCCGGGCGTCGTGGCGTTGGGTGAAATCGGCCTCGATTACCATTACGAATACTCGCCGCGCGCGGTTCAGCGCGACGTGCTCCGTTCGCAGTTGGAGATGGCCGTTGAGGTGCATGCGCCGGTCGTGTTCCACTGCCGGGAGGCGGAAGATGATTTTATCGGCCTGGTCGAGCCCGTGGCGCGGAGTTTAAAGGCGGGCATCATGCACTGTTTTGGAGGAGATGCGGCGTTTGCACGGGGGTGCCTGGATTGGGGTTTCTACATTTCGTTTGCCGGTAACGTGACATTCCCGAAAGCCAAGGTGCTGCAGGAGTCCGCGGCAGTGGTACCGCTCGACCGTTTGCTGATTGAAACGGACAGCCCGTTTCTTGCGCCGCAGCCGGTGCGGGGCCAACGTTGCGAGCCGGTGTACGTCCTGCACACGGCCAGGTACCTCGCCAGCCTCAGAAATATCGAGCTCGACAAGCTGGCTGAAATCACATCGGAAAACGCGGGCAGGGCGTTCTCAATTCCAGATCCGCCACACGTACCGGCATAGGACCGTCTGGACCACGAGCGCGCCCGCCACATCCGCCGCCACGTCCCACACGTCCGGATGCCGCCCCGGCACGAACCACTGGTGAAACTCGTCCGTCATGGCGTACAGGCCGGCAAACACCACAGGAACCACAAACTGGACCGCAGCCCGCACCCCCGACCGTGACCGGCGGATGCCCACTGATACCGTCGCCGCCAGCCCACCGTACAGCACACCGTGCAGGACCTTGTCGATGTTCATTGTCATATCGGGAAGACCTACGGGGCTGACGCTCGAAGATAAGAGAAAGATACCCGCACAGTACGCGCCCGTCACTAAAACGTAGAAGGGTTTCACAGCGGCGGGGACCCGGATTGCTGGAACAGGCTTGTCAATTTGCCGGTGGGGCCGAGGGTGAATT
Source organism: Candidatus Hydrogenedentota bacterium (assembly GCA_026387845.1). Classification (GTDB taxonomy): domain Bacteria; phylum Hydrogenedentota; class Hydrogenedentia; order Hydrogenedentales; family SLHB01; genus JAPLKX01. Next base: position 9,434 of record JAPLKX010000262.1, read on the forward strand.
GCCACAGTCGGTCCAACATCCGGATTGAGTTGGCCAGCGGGTAGGGCAAGACCGCCACGCCTTCCGTCGTATCCGCGGTTTCTACTCTGCCGATCTGGGTAGGTGCGCTTGACACGATCCCCCCGGGGCTGATCGTGAAAGTGAGAGTCCCATCGGTACCGTTGGACAGGATGTCCGCGATCAGCAACAGGCTCTCCATGGGTGCGGGCTGGCTGAGCTGGAAAAAGTCCATCGCCATCCGAAACGCGGCTTCTGAGTTGATCAGCCATAGGTATGCGGTCATCGGTAGAAACTCCGATGGGTTGACCAGGAACACTTCCGGGGCGACCCCCCGCCGAAGATAAGTCACATCGCGGGCGCCCGAGCGGTCCAGGATCGCGTCGCGCCGCAGGGCCAGGTAGGGCCGTCGGGCAAACTGAACCGCCTGCACGGCTCGAAAGACGTTTGTCGCGGCGGTAGCGGTAAAATCCGGCGCAATCGGCGACAGGCCGCGAATGATGAACTCGTCCGGGCCCGTTTCAACGTCCATGCCGATAGCCGGGATCGGTATAATTTGCCCCGACACGACCAGGCCCGGCAAGCCCGGATCAAGCCCATACGCCTCGCCCGCAACAAACGCCACGATCTCGTGCAGGTTGGACGGGAACGAGCGCATCAGCGAATCGAGGCTTGCGGCCTGCGCGTCGCTCAATGCGCCGTTATCGAACAAAAAGACGCCGGTGTTCTGCCAGAATGTCCGCATCCGCTCTGGCATGCGCAGATACGTGCCAACGGACGCCTCCTGCGAGCCGGGTCCGGCATACGCCTCGAGCGTCATACAGATCTGCATGGCGAGCATGGCCGTGGGCGCGCTGCCGCCGGGGCCAGGCGCCAAGACGGTGGTGAGATCCAGGGTTTTGCCCTGCAATTCGCGCGTCATCAGGGCAAAAATGGGGCCGCGGCTGTCTACCGCCAACATCGGCAGCATCAACTGCAGCGTGTTGAGCGAATACAGCAGGGAACCGAAATCGGCGGGCCGGCCCGTCGTGCCTATACCTGCAAGCATGGGTGCGGCCCCCGCAGCCGCTGCCGTCGCCCCTACTAAAGCCGCGCGGGGCGCCGCCCCCGGCGCTTGGATCGCGAATGAGAAGAATTCAGACAGTGGCTGCGTAAATAAGTGGTTCTGGAAAAACGTTGTAAAAAAGGTCACCCAATCCGCGTCGGTAGCCGGATCGTTTAACAGCATCTGAACCGTATCGGCTGCCAGCGGAACGTTCTGGCCGGATGAAAGGGCATCCAGGTTCCCGGCAAGCGCCGTCGCTGTCGCATCGTCTATAAGAGCATGCGCCCCAGTCGCCGGCACTCCGAGCAAAACACCGGCAACCACAGCCGCCGAGACTTTGCGCAACATGTTTTGCATCAAGTCCGCCTGTTCATCCTCGGCCTGGACCAACCAGCGTCTTCTTACATAAACAAGAGGAGCGAGCATGTCATTCGACATTCTCGCTCCAAGGAATACGGAATAATATCTTCCGACGACCGAATCAGCTAACGCCCGGCGGAAGCAGTGTGCCCCACTGCAGCGCACGGCCCGGGTTAGTACCCACGAGACCATCGGCATTCTGCGTCTGCAGCACGATGCCTTGCACGTCATTGGCGCCGCCCGTCGTCCAACTAATGACGATGGAGCCATTCAGTTTATCGTCGCCCTCCAGAACCACGTCATCGGGAGCAACGGTCGGACGGTTCGGCACTAAGAGAGCAATCGGGCTCTCTTGACCGCCAGAACCAGCAATAACCGGGTCGTTCTTGCCCGGACGGAACGCGACCGTGGACAGAGCGGGGATTTCGAACGTGGTCTTATCCGGAGCCTCTGGCCCCATGAAGTGACCAATCTGGCTGTAGTACGCGATCTCGCACGTAACGTCCTCGACAAGGTTGTTGTGCAGATAAACCAGGCCCACGACTTTCGCGTCTAACGGCGGGAGCTTGCTAGGGGGAGTGGCGTTGTCAACGAACCAAGGTACCGACAGACTCGCTGCATACGCGAAGCACGCACCCACCATAAGCATCATTCCCAACATGTAAACTTTCTTCATTTCTTTACACCTCCTCTCCCTGTTAAAACTGCATCCTTATTCGGAGAGAACTGCAGCAGAAGCAGCCCTATCCTCGCCGTCGCTGACCGGCCCGTTCGACCCGAACGACCCAGCCCGCGAGCGACTGCAGATTCAATTTTCTTCGTCGGCGTTTTCATCGCCTGACTAGTTTGTATCACAAACCGGTCTCCATGTCAAGACAAATTTCTGGCCGACCCCTAAGGCGGCTAAGAAGCCGCATTCAGAATCTTTGTTCGCGATCTTGCGCCAACATCTACGCGTCGTGCGCAGATGTCGCGAACAAAGATTCTAAATCCAGCCATACGAAGACCTTATGAAAGAATGCCGGGAAACCGCTGGAAGCGAATTGTTCTTACAGGTCCTATTCCGGCTTACTGGTCCTATAGATCCAGCAGAACCGCTCGAATTGCGTCCGCAACCCGGATCAACGCCCGGCCGGCGTGGAACGAGGTTTTGAACTCTAGTCCTTTGTCGGTATGCAGTGGCCGTCCAGATTTCCAATCGGTGTCCTGGAACCAGTCTCCGCACTCGTGATCGATCTGGTAGGCGTGGACCCACTCGAACTCTTTCAGGAACGCTTCCAGGTACTTTCTTTGCTCCGTATAGGCGAACGCCTGTATCAGTGCGTTGAGCAGCTCGGCCTGCGCCCACCACGATTTCAGCAGCCGGCCTTCCCCGAGTTCGGCAGAATTCAGTACGGGCCCCGTCAGCGGGCCGAACGCCGCCAGCCCGCCGCACTCGTGATCGAACCCGAACTCGAGGGCGTGGTCAATCAACCCGAGCACAGAGTGCCGATATGCGTCGCGCGTCGCGCCCAGCACGTCGGCCGAGTCGAAAAGGATCCACGCCATCTCCGCGTTCAGCCCGTAAGAGGTTGTCATCCGGCCTTGGACATCGGCCAGGGGGTTCCAGTCGTAATCGAACACGGTGACGCTGCACCCGTACTGGTTGTGGATGCCCCTCGCGCAGATCAGATTGACGAGTTTTTGCAGTGCCTGTTTGTGTCTTGGTGCGGCAGATGCGCGGGCGAGGTACATCATGCCTTCCATGACGTTGGTGTGCATATCGATTGTTTTGACCTGCGCCTGGCGGCCGAGGTTCATCTGCTCGGAGTTCAGCGCAGGCCAATCCGCCCCGTCAAAATCCTCGATGAAGCCGCGGTCGCCGTCGGACGCCTTCGCCAGCAACACATCAAAAGCCCGGCCGGCCCAATCCAGCGCGTCCTTCCGCCCGGACGCCTGGTAATACTCGGCAAACGAGGTCATCACGTACCCATGAAAATCGGTATTCTTTCGCCTGGACAGCGGCGTCCCGTCCCGCCCGACCGAAAAATAAAAGCCCCCGTTCTCGCCATCCCACATGTTTTGCACGACAAAATCGAAGCCCCGCCCCGCCAGATCCAGGTAGCCGTGATCCTGGAGTCCGTGCCGATGCGCGGAGGACAAGCTATGGATCATCCTGACCTGCATCATCAGGACTTTTTCGCTGTCGTCGAGGCGGTTGCCGCGCCGGTCCAATCGGGTCAGAAACCCGCCATACTCGTTGTCCCACGAGTTCCGCGCCCAGAACGGCATGAGATTCTCGCTCAGGTCATGCTCTGCCAACTCCCGCACACGCAGGAGTTGTTTTCGCTCGTACTCGTTGAGTTTCATGGGACAATTGGGACCTTTGGGACAATTGGGACTCTTAAGGTGTTCAGCACAGTATCCACGACCATGTCCACAATGTCCACACCGTCCACTGAGTCCACTCTCCGGCCTGCGAAGCGAAACCTTCCCGCTTGCTGTGGTATCTTATGTGGAAACAAACGATTGCGGGAGCGGTTATGGAATTGCAGCAGCGGCACGTGGCGGTTTTGATGGGGGGTACGAGCCTGGAACACGACATCTCGATGGCTTCGGGCGCAAAAGTAGCCGAAAGCCTCAACAAAACCAGGTACCGCGTGACTTGGATCGTCATAGGCCGGGACGGGCTTTGGCATTTTCCGGGCACGCCACCGATGGACGCATTTGACGCGGTCGGCGAGATTAAGCGTCTGGGTGTGGAATGCGCGTTTGTGGCGCTTCACGGGCCGTTCGGCGAAGACGGGCGTCTCCAAGGGATGCTTGACCTGCTTGGCATCCCTTACACCTGCTCGGGTTGCGCGGCCAGCGCGCTCGCCATGGACAAGATCCGGTGCAAAGCGGTCGTCGTCGTCGCGGGGGTTCGAGTGGCGCGTCATGTGACGTTTACCCAGCAGGAGTGGCAGGGCGACCCCGAGAGCGTAACAGGCAAAGTGGCGGAATCGGTTGGGTTTCCTTGCGTGGTGAAGACGCCCTGCCAGGGTTCGAGTTTCGGGATGGGTATCCCGCAGACGGCCGAGGAGTTTGCCGGGTGTGCCGGCGGGATAGTGGCCGTGGATGGGACCGCGATGGCCGAACAGTATATCAAGGGAACGGAAGTGACGTGCGCCGTGCTCGATGTGGAAGCGGGTCAGCGGGCGAGGGCGTTGCCGGTAACGGAGATCCAGCCAGTAACCTCCGCGTATTTTGATTTCGAGGCCAAATACACGCCCGGCGCCACGCGCGAGATCACGCCCGCCCAAATCCCCGCCGAGGTGGCCCGGGAAGTGCAGGAAATGGCGGTTCGTGCGCACGAGGCGGTTGGTTGCGGGATTTGGAGCCGGAGCGATTTCATGATTGGTTCCGAGGGGCCTGTTTGGATCGAAATCAACACGGTGCCGGGAATGACGCCCACGTCGCTGTACCCACAGGCTGCCGCGGCAGTAGGCATAGAATTTGATCAGTTAATGAACTTGTTCGTAGAAGCCGCTTTAAGGCGGCGGAGTTGAAAATGGCCATTACATTAAGCGAAAAGCGGGGACAGGCACGCTTTTTTCAAACTGCCGAAAAAAACGAGCCAGTCCCCGTTTTTCGGTGGAGGCCGCTTTGAGACGGCGGAGTTGACGGCATGTCGATTACGTTCACAAAAATGCACGGGCTTGGTAACGACTACCTGTTCATCGAGGCGTTTGACCGGGAGATAGACAACCCGCCCGAACTGTCCCGCCGAATGAGCCACCGGCATCTGGGCGTCGGGGCCGATGGCATCATCCTCATCATGCCTGGCAAGGAACATCCGTTTCGCATGCGCATGTTCAACGCCGACGGCAGCGAGGCGGAAACCTGCGGCAACGGGATAAGATGTTTCGCCAAGTACGTGTACGAGCGGGGCATGACGCGCGACCTGGAGTTCGTCATCGAGACGGGCGGCGGCCCCAACAGGGTTGAGTTGCGGGTCGACGGCGGGAAAGTGGCGTCCGTGCGATCCAACATGGGCACGCCAGAGTTCGAGAGATCGAAGATCCCGATGCTGGGTCCTGCGGGCCGGGTGTTGGAGGAAGACCTGGAACTCGATTGCGGGACCGTCCAGATCACCTGCTCAAATATCGGCAACCCGCACGCGGCCATCTTTGTCCCTGACGCGACGAAGGCGCCCCTAACCGAAATTGGCCCCAAAGTGGAGAACCACCCCAAGTTCCCCCAGCGGACGAACGTGGAGTTTGTCACGGTGCTGGACCGGTCCAACATAGTGATGCGCATCTGGGAGCGGGGCAGCGGGGTCACCATGGCCAGCGGGAGCGGGTCGTGCGGTGCGGCGCTTGCCTCGATGATCACCGGCCGGACCGACCGAAAAGTGAACGTTCTCCTGGTTTACGGTGTGCTGGCCATTGAATGGGCGAACGACGGGTGCGTATACCAGGAAGGCCCGGCCACGGAAGTTTTCAGCGGCACCTGGGAATAGTGGGTGGGAGGGGACGGGTTCCCCAAGCTGTCTGGAAAGTCACAGAAAAGGACATGAGGGACCAAGAGGACCTAAAGATCCCTGTCTTCAACAATTGAAAAAAGGGTGGAATAAGGATTATTTCAGGGATCAGTTTTTCCTTTTTAGACCGGTTGTCCCGCGCGTACCGGCCTCAACGCTTGCCATCGTGGCGATCCGACGTCAGCCAGCCTTTTCGCCAGAAGTAATAGAGTTGTCCTACTGTTATGCCAGCCATAATAAGCATGATGGCGGGGTAGCCGAAGTAACTTCGGAGTTCGGGCATGTTGAATGGGGACGAGTCGGGGTCGAAATTCATGCCGTAAATGCCTACGACGAACGTCAGGGGTATGAAGATCGTGGCGATGATCGTCAGCACCTTCATGATCTCGTTCATCCGGTTGCTGACGCTCGACAGGTACATCTCGAGCAGCCCGCCGGCACTTTCACGATCATTCTCCAGCAGGTCCAGACTGTGGATGACATGGTCGTAACAGTCGCGCAGGTATACGCGGGTGGTTTCGGTGATGGGCCGTCCCCCATCGCGGATCATTGCGTTGACGGTCTCGCGCAGTGGGAACATGACCCGGCGGATGCTCAGCAGGTCCCGTTTGACGGCGTGAATGGCGGCCACGGTCTCTGGGTGCGGCCGGCCGATGACCCGGTCTTCGAGTACTTCGAGCCGGTCGCCCAATTCATCGACTCGCGGGAAATACGAGTCGACGACCGCGTCCATCAAGCAATAGGCGAGATAGTCGGCGCCCATTAATCGAAGACGGCCACCCGCCTCGCGAATGCGCGTTCTGATTGGGTCCAAACAGTCGCCTGGATGCTCTTGCAGCGTGAGCACAAACTTCTCGCCGAAGAAGATGCTGAGCTGCTCGTTCTGAACCGGTGGTTCGGGCTCGAGCATCTGGATCACTACGAACACGTGGTCGTTGTACCGCTCGAGTTTGGGCCGCTGGTGCAGGCTCAGCACGTCCTCGAGCGCCAAGGCGTGCAGGTTGAAGAGATCCCGCAGCCGGTTGATGGTATTCAAATCGCCCAACCCGTCCACGTTAATCCAGGTCACGGGCCATTTCGCCAAATATTCCGGGACCGAATCGAGATTTGACAGCGTCGCTTCGGCATAGTTGTCAGGGCCGTAGGCCATCACCCGGATCACGGGTTTCGGCGACAGTACGCTGATGGAAATAGTCCCCGGCGGCGACCCCAGTATTTCCATCCGCTTCTGTTTCTTTCTGTGCTTCTTATTCGCCACTGGCGTCTCCTCCCTCACCCGACATGTACGGTAAAACTCCCCAATCGCATATTCGGCCAACGTAATATAAGCGTTGGCACGCTGCGCTTCAACGCTGAACAGTCCGGCCGGTGGCCGCAGCGACTCGGCGTAGAGAACACACCGCTGCTTATGTCAGTAGTAGTACAGCACAACCCATTACAAATTAAAGGTTTGCGCAGCGCACGGTTTGGGCATCGTTACTCCCGCCGTCCCTGTATGCGCGCACCCGGACACGTGCGCGGCGCACCGGGAAATTCCTGGGGAATAAATTGGTTTGCGTGGTAAGGAACTTATGTGCTTGATTGTTTATAGAGGCATAAAATTGGCGCGGGCAAGTGTGCGCCAATTGGACTTACGCAGGGTGTTCACTTGACACTTGCATGGTACGGCAGATTGTGATAAAATGCCTCAGTAAGGGAGTCGCGCCTTTGGGGCGCGCGAAGTACGTGCAAAAACAGTGCACGTTGGGGTGTTGCTTGACACCGTTGTAAGTTTGTGTTTAAATGAACCTGCAATAGTGTTTGGCTATACGAGTGCCGGCAATCCGGTCGTTGCGTTGGTTAAGCGGAGAATAGGAGAGACCAAAATGAGAAAAGTGTTACTGTGCGCCTTGGGGATCGCGATACTTGCGATGGCCGGCTCAGCGTATGGGCAAGGCAAAGTGTGGGACGATCTGTCATGGTGGGGTCTTAGCGGCGCAACGCCGGCTCCCGTCAAAGATTCAGGCGGGGGGGCATGTGCCTGCGTGAGAAACGGTTGCTGGTGGTGGCCGACCGAGCCAGCCTCGAATGCGAACGATCAGGAACTTTGGGGCAATCGGGGCGTTGTGTACAACATTACGTGCCCCGTGGCCGCCGCCCCGGTGCCCGCACCGGTTCCCACGCCGCCGCCCGCCCCGGCGCCCACGCCCGTACACACCAAGCCGACGTTCAACAACGTCTTGTTCGATTTCGACAAGTCCGTGTTGAAGCCTGAAGGCAGGGCGGTAACGGACGAAGTGGTGGCGTCGATGAAGGCGCATGCCGGGGATACGCTAGTGCTCGAAGGTCATACCGACAACATCGGCAGCGACGCGTATAACCAAGCACTGGGCTTGCGGCGCGCCGATGCCGTCAAGCGGTACATGATCGAACAGGGCATTGCTCCCGCGCGAATTGAAGCCAAGAGCTTCGGTGAGAGCCAGCCGGCCGTGCCCAACGATTCCCCGGGCAATCGGTCGCTGAACCGCAGGGTCGTGTTCAACATCAGCATCAAGGGCAGTTGATAAACACCGCACGCGAGTGTGGTTGAAGTGAATGCAAGACGCCTCGGCGCTAGGTGCGCCGGGGCGTCTTTTTAAATGCGGAACGACGAACGCGGAACGCGGAATTATGGAGCGTGGGGACAAAGCGGCGGCCGGTTTCGACGGGTTGCTTGACCGGTTTATTCAGGCGGCCGTATTCGAGCGCGGTTTGAGCGAGAAGACGCTGGCGGCGTATTCGGCCGATATCACGCGGTACCTGGAGTTCGTTGCGGCCCGCGGGGTCAGTTCACTGGATGAGGTGCGGCGCGATCTCATTCTGGAACACCTCATTGGCCTGCGGGCGGCGGGTCTCTCCGCGCGGTCGGTCGCCAGACATCTGAGCGCAGTGCGGCAGTTTCATTCGTTCCTGCGCGAGGAACGAATCACGCAGTGCGATCCCGCAGGCGATTTCGACACGCCACGCCTCGTGCGCCAGTTGCCGCGCGACTTGCCGCCGTCGCAAGTCGAGCAGTTGATTGCGGCGCCCGATCCATCCACCGCCGACGGGGCCCGCGACTGCGCGATCCTGGAGTTGTTTTACTCGTGCGGGCTGCGGGTTTCGGAACTGATCAACCTTCGGATGCGCGACCTGTCGCTGGACGAGTCGGCGGTCCGTGTTCGTGGCAAAGGGTCAAAGACGCGGCTGATTCCGCTGGGCGATCAGGCGATAGGGCGTGTGCGGGTGTGGTTGAACGTGCGCCAGGGCTGGCCTGTAAAAGATGAAACGGTGTTTGTGACTTCGCGGGGCAGGCGTCTGGGACGGACCACCGCGTGGTCGATTGTCAAGAAATATGCGCGGCTCGCCAACCTGCCGGGCAACGTCAAGCCTCACATGCTGCGTCATTCGTTCGCTACGCACCTGCTGGACAACGGGGCCGATCTCAGGGCCGTCCAGGAAATGCTGGGCCACGCCGATATCGCCACCACCCAGATCTACACCCACGTCAGCGTCGAGCGGCTCACCAAAGCCCATAAAAGATTCCACCCCCGCGGCTGAACAAGCTGAAAGCAGATGCCGGCGCATTTGTAGACGGACGCGGCGTTCCCGCCGCGTCATCGTAGCGTGGCGGCTGGAGCTGAAGCGGCGGGGACGCCGCTTCTACGGTGCCGCCAAAGAATTCACGTGACCTTTGGAAGAGCCGGCTGTTTTTTTCAAACTTATTGGGGTAGACTACACTTACTTAGAGGAGGAGCTTGAAATGGCAGGGAAAATCACGCGCAGGGATTTTGTCAAAGACAGTATCGTCGCGTCCGCCGGAGTGGCCGGGGCGCTGGGTGCAGCGGGCGCGGGAGCTGCCGAAAAACCCGCGGGCGCCAAACCCGAGGTGACGCCCGAAGATGCCGCCAAACAGCCGATGGCGCGGGGTAAGATTGGGGATGTCGAGTTGAGCCGGTTGATGCTTGGCGGCAACCTGATCAGCGGGTACTCGCACAGCCGCGAGCTGACCTACGTGTCGGCGCTGATGCGCCATTACAATACCGACGAGAAAATCCTCGAGACCCTCCGGATTGCCGAAGAGAACGGCGTGGATTCGATCAACACGGCCGTGTGGGACGACCTGTCCGTCTTGCAGAAGCACCTGCGGGAGGGCAGCAAGATGAAGTGGTTCATCGCGGCCAACCCCGACCAGAAAGGCAACATGGATCAGGTCAAAAAAGCCGTCGAGAACGGGGCAGACGTGATCTACATTCAAGGGCAGGCCGCCGACAAGCTTGTCTCCGAGGGCCTGCTCGAACTGATCGGTCAGGAGGTGGAGTTTATTCATTCGTACAACCTTCCCGCGGGCGTCGCCGCACACTCGCTCAACACGATCATTGCCTGCGAAAAAGCCGGGTTCAACCCCGATTTCTACCAGAAAACCCTCCACACCCACGATTATTTCACCGCGCCCAAACCGCCCGTCACCGAAGACATGGGCAAAGAAGACAACTTCTGGTGCAGGGACCCGCAGGCCGTCATCGATTACATGGCGGGGATCAAGAGACCGTGGATCGCGTTCAAAGTTATGGCGGCGGGCGCAATACCCCCGCTGAAAGGTTTCCAATACGCCGTGGATGGCGGGGCGGATTTTGTTCTGGCCGGGATGTTCGATTGGCAGATTGTGGATGACGTACGGTATTTTAAGACTGCCATGGCCAAGGTCCAACGGACGCGGCCGTGGTTTTCGTGAAGTAAGGAGACGCTCTTATGGCTTATTTTTTGGCAGGAGTTGGAGTCCGCGATATCACGCCGCCGCCGGGCTGCCCTCTTTGGGGCTACTCGGACAGAAAAGGCCCGGCCGATGGCACCCTCGACCCCCTTTATGCGAAAACCATCGCATTCCAGGCGGGCCAGAATATTGCCGCCGTCGTCACGCTTGACCTGGGCCGGCCGCTGAACGACTCGGCCTGCGAACGCATTCGCGAGCGTGCGCGCGCGGCCGACGTTGATTACGTTTTCTTCACGGCCTCCCACACGCATCACGCGCCCGTGCTCGAAATGCCGGATGCACCCTACATGCCGGGCATCGAAAAAGGAGTGGCCGAATCCATCGAAGAGGCGGCGTCCAAACTGCAGCCGGCCCGGCTTGGCGTGGGCAGAGTCGAGGTCGACATTGCCCATAACCGCCGGGTGATCCGGCCGGATGGCCGGTGCGCCATGTTGTGGCGCAACCAGGACAAGAAACCGACCTCGCCCGTGGATAAAGAGGCAACGGTGATCCGCGTCACCACGCTCGATGGCGAGCCAATTGCCACGGTTGTCCATTACGCGTGCCACCCGGTGGTGATGGGCCCATCCAACCTCAAGTACAGCGCCGATTACGTCGGGGAAATGAAACGGATCGTGAAGGAGAAGACCGGCGCCGAATGCCTGTTCCTGCAGGGCGGCTGCGGAAACATCAACCCGTACCTCGACAAGACACCCATCCGAAAAGGCGGCGTCGACGCCATGAAGGGCGTGGGCAAAGAGTTCGCTGAGGCCGTCCTGGCCGCGCTGCCCGGTATCGAAACCGCCGCCACCGACGTCCCGTCGGTTGAGTTCGGCGAAAAGAACGTAGGTATCGGCACGCGGTGGGATTTGCAGAACCCGACGAACGCTGCCTATTTTCGCGAGCAGTACGGCCGCCTGTTTGACGTGTACGCAACCAAGCTGACGGCCGACCTGGCGGTCCCCGTGAGCGTTGTGGTGCTCAACGGCCAGCTTGCCCTGCTGGGGATGCCGGGCGAAATTTTCGTCCAGTACCAGTTGGCCCTCAAACAGAATTCGCTCGTCAAAAACACCC
>JAPLKX010000595.1 GCA_026387845.1 Candidatus Hydrogenedentota bacterium
GAGCCCAGGCCCGGCGTCAGGAGTCGATGGGAAAAAGCGTCAACCACCGTTGACGCTCGACCAGAAGGAATGGAAACGGTGGGAGACAATCAACGGCAGCGGCGACCTGGATTGTCAGCTATTTCAATTCTGTCAATTCAAAATTTCATCTTTAGCTTAATGTCCCCCTTGAGATTATGCAAGTCGTCCAATTCTGGAGCTTGATGGGACACAGATCATAAGGAAATTACGGGACACAATACCGCACTAAAAACTCGATATAGGCCGGAATTCAAAGCCTACTGGAAAACCTCTTTAAACCGCGGGTCTTTCTTGAGCCGTTCATCTGGGATGACCTTCGCTTTGACCAGGGGGAGAGGTTCATGTGATTTCTGGGGCTTTGGAGCGCCCCTGCGGCTTTTTGGCCCGCCATGAGCAATCCCCGACCGCCCTTGGCATATCTTCGAGCAGGGATTTATACTTCATTACGATGATTGGATGGCTAATTCGACACAAAGAGGCTCACTCGACCACCACAACAAAAAAGGAAACTCTTATATTTTTATGGTTCATCCGACAATCTTGTGGGTAACAGGGTAAAGATCTAAAGCGCCGCAATGGAAATAGATCGCGACCTTGAAGTTCTGGCGGTTCCGGTAGCCGTAGGCCATCTTCTTGATCGTCTGAATCTTGGAATTGAGTCCTTCGCTCACCGCATTCGTAATCCGATGCCTGAAGTACGTCAGAAGGCGATCCGGCCTCCGAACGCCTCAATAATTCTTCAACCCCGCCAGCCACTTCCGGGCATCCTCGACTTCGGGGAGACCTGAGTCTTCACTTTTCAACAAATATTAAAACATGAAGATTCAAAACAAGTACATACTTAAAAGCAGTTTGAATAATGCTGATTTATATCAAAATCACCCCTAGAATCACCTTGGGAGGTTATTTACATCTTTCATCCTTTTTCCTAGGATTGAATATAGAATTTCCTTCGGGAATAGCTACGTTATTTGATATCAGTTGCGATAAGGAGTTCAAAGAAGGGGTGATAAAATAAAAAGATCCACAATTTCTATTGCCGTATTTATCTGTATTAGTATAGCAATATTTCCACAAGTATTTACGAATTTTAAAGCAAAACAATTACTGCGAGAATGGGGAATCTACTCCGATAAGATAATTCAAGATGCAGAAACGATAACCATTTCAGGGGGCTCGATTGTCGGGTGGAATCTCGCCAAAAACGTCGACAACGCCATCAGAATTTGGAGGAAAAAAGCAAGTATTTTTATTTATCAAAAGGAGTATGGTGGAAAATGGTGGAAATAGGAATTCTTAATATGAGGAGAATAAGATGAAAAAGATTTTTTTGATTGGAGCGATGATTCTTGTGTTGTGCGGGGGCCTCTTGGCTCAAAAACCCTCATTTGAACTTCGCTGTGGGCTTTTAGGCTCTCTTCAAATTTGGGATCAGAGAGCGGACAAGACCTCCAACGGTATGGGGTATGGTGCTTTTGCCGTGGTCGCGGGTGGAGTCAAAATTGACAAGGATATGTATGTTGGGGCGGGCCCTCTAATCGGTGCCAGCTTTTTGTCATCTACCGCATCGGCGTTGGGGTATACGGCCACGGGGACATGGAGTCTGCTGGACATTGGCGGAACCATTATATTCGGATTTGACGATATGTATTTGATGATTGGGATTGGTTCTGCCGACTTGGGCCTTTCCATAGAAGTGCTTGGTCAATCTGAAACGGTGGATTTTCCTGAACCTGCTTCGTATCAAAGAGTTACTATAGGTTGGGGCCGTGATTTTGCAATCGGTATTTCGTACGTCTCATACTCTGGAACTTCTGGGTCTTATGATTATCACCACCTTGGTCGTTTTGAATTCAACGTGGGGTTTTTGTTTTAAGGTGCAAATGGGCCGGAAGAATGGATTGGACGGCCGCCCTGAGGATGACCAACTGCCCTATCATGCCCTTGATCGACGCAGGACGTCATCCTGGACGCAAAAAACGTAATTACTCAATAACTTGGGGGCGTTAATCCGCCAAGATGATTTCCTTCAGCTCGGGGATAGAGCGGGTTTTATTAATCCGATCCTTCAGATAATCCCAGAAACTGATATTATTCTTACGGCAGGTTCCCATGAGGCCGAGGAAGATGTCGGAGGCTTTCGCCCCGGCCAGACTCCGATGACAGTTGCGGATTTTCCTTTGGACCACCTTTTCGTTCGTAGGTCTTTTTTTCGCTCGGGGAGTAGAAGCGTTCGATCTCGAACTCGACATTATCCGTCAGGATCTTGATATCCTGGATGAGGATCTTTCGGGTTCCCTTAAAGACCGCGTCATTGGGCAAAATCCGCTGGTCGACGGCCAACCGTTCTCTTCGGGTCACGGTGATGATCTTTCCGGACTTGCGCCCCTGAGCGGTCCGGCGTTTTGATTGTTCTTTGGAAGGCTCGTCCGGGACGGCCGGGTTAAGACGAGGTCGTCCTTTTTCGCCCCTGAGCCGGCGGAGTTCATCCTTCAGCTCCTGAAGGGCGATCCGATGATCGTGGATTTCTTCTTGGAGGTTGAGGACGATTTGGATCAAGGATTCGCGGTCGAGCGCTTGCAAAGTCTCCCGGGAAAAGCCTAGAATGGGGGTAGTGAGGCCGGGATTTGGTCTTGCCCTCTTCACAATGTAAATATACAGTAGATCATGATAAAAGTCAAGGAAAATCTTCAGGAAAAACAAAAAAAGTTGATCGAATCGTTGTCTCAAGTCGGGCCGTTCATCGAAGGATCGCTGTCAACGGTGGCTCGCCCGTGCGGCAATCCGAATTGCCGGTGCCGGAAAGACCCGACGAAAAAACACCCGTCGACGTATCTGACTTGGAAAGATAACAAGAAGACGAAAGCGTTGTATATTCCCGTCGCTCACCTCGAAGACGCGGAGCTTTGGAACGCGAACTACAAGAAGCTAAAGAAACAAATCAGGAAAGTTTCCGACTTCCATAAGAAGTTACTTCGGGCCAAATAGCGAATCCCGCCACAAGTTATTGAGTAATTACGGGAAACAGCTTTTTTTATGAATAATTGAGGTTAGTAGCCCTACCTGACAGCTTCTCAACCCACGGCGGCCATGCTCTATCCCTTTTCTTTCAGCCACGCTCTTGAGCTTTCGGTCTCCGTTTGTTCTCCAGACGGAGATTCTCGAATGATTCCCGGGGCGATAAGGATTTGACGACGGATCGGGGGAAGTCACCGCTTCATCGGTGGGGGCGGGGCTTTGGTTCCTTCGGGGGCCAACCCGGGAGGGGGTGCTGTCAACAGCAGTTCGTGCATGCGCTCGATGAGGTAGTCGGCGACATGTCGAGGATCCTTGTTCTGTTTCTGGAATGCCGCCATGGCGGTCTGATAGGCTTTCATGGCTCCGCGCTTGTCGCCGCCGGCCGAGAGGGCATCGCCGATGAGGGTGTGCGCCTCGATCGAGTCAGGAATCAGCGCGGCGGCCTTCCGGGCTGCGGCCAGCGAGTTGTCCCACTGGCCGGCGGCCGCGTAGTAGCGGGACACCTCGAGAGCATCCTGCTCGGCTTCTGCAACAGGCAGTGAGGCGGGACGTGGTTTGATGGTGACGATCACGGGCTGGGAAACCGCATGTCCTCGCCAAGCATCTGCGGGCGCGTCGGCAATGGTATCCAGAATCGCGGCGAGTTGCCACGAGCCCGGAGCGAGCAGGGCGGCGGCCTCGGGCGAAAGGCCCCAAGTAGCCTCGGTCGTCGCCGTGCCGTCGAGGGCCAGCGCCTGCTTGGCGGGAGCGACGAGGAGCGACACCGGCCAATCGGGCTGACTGGCAGGGTCGTTAGCCCGGCGGACCTGGACATGAATGCTCTTTGGCCAATCAGGTGGCAGGACAAGAGTCGGCACACCCTCGCGCTGTCGGCTGAACGCCTCGCGCGCCTGCGACTCTGCGGCCGTGATCGCGCCAGCCTTGAGCTGTTCTCGCGCATCGGCGGCGATGGCCTCGCGGGCCGCGTTGGTCGACAGAGCGTTGGCCGCGCGCTGGTTAGCGAGGCGAATTGTCAGCAGCAAGGGAGTTCCCTGATGCACTTCCAGTTCGGTCTTATTGTTGATGTCCAGCGAAACATCGGGCTCGGGGGGCAACCGGGCGGTCTGCACGATGGCGGGCAGCCCGGTGGAGTCCGAAGCCGTCGCCTGGCTCTTGCCACTGCGGGCGGCAGGCCGGTGCTGTACGTACCATATGACAATCAAGACGAACGCGACTGTCGCCGCTACGACGCCAAAGATCAGAGCTGGTTTCCTCATGGGACCTTCGGAGGTTTGAGGTCATTGACCTGGAACTGATGCAGACAATTGCCGCGAATGGCGTTGCCTGCGACCGAGCCGCCGGGATACCCAGCGTCGTTGATGCCGGTGCCTTTCGGGTCGGTACAGAAGAGCGTCCTGGCAAAAGGCCCAGCCGGGTAGAGTTCGCCCTGGATGAGGTCTCCTTCCGGTGTCTCCCGCCAAGCCCACGGGCCGCCGGCTTTTGCGTAGAAGTTCGCCCTCATATAGCGCATAATGCAATTCTCGACCCCGCTGCACTGGGCACCCCCTGCAGCAACCACCCGGCCGCTGTCGCCGGCGCCACCGGGAGCGTCGTGCCAGGCATTATCGGTGCCATAGAACATCAGGTCACGGGCATTGTAGTTGGCGTCCCCGTGATGCCAGAGGTTACATCCGTGACCCAGTTCGTGCGCCAGCGTAGAGGCCAGCCGATCCGGTCCGCGGGCTCTGCACTTGGCGACGTCAACGCTCACAAAGGAAGTTTCCTTCGGCGGGCCGATGTTCGGCCCCTCAGCTTTGCCCATGCTTCCGTCTGCGAACGTATGATTGCGTACGAACAACAGGTGCTGCTGTCCGAGGGTGGCATAGGCGCGGTTGCAGTTGATGACGTACTTGTTCTCAGCCCCTTCCTCCTCGGAGAACTCGCCCGCGCGGACAAAGTGAACGGTGATGCCCGAGGCCCGGAACAACCCGCAGCCCAGATTACCGGGATCGTGGATGAACAGGTCCTTATAGAACGGGGCTGTGCGGGTATGCACGCCGGCGCACTTGAAGCCGCGGTATTCCTCGTAGACCGACAAGCCGTCCCCATCCACGCCGTTGCCGCTGGGAAGCTTGTCGTCATCGGCATGCGCATTGGCCATGATCGAAGCCCAATACTCCCAATTATCGGCGATGCGGTTATGGTTTTCGTCAAAGGGCAGATTCAGCGAGCCGCGGTGGTCGTCGAATCCTTCGATTCGCACGGGCACATCGCAGTTGAAAGCGAGATCGCCGAACGCCCCATAATCGCGGCAGCCCACCGCAACAGTAAACTCCTGGCCGGGTTTGAAGTTTCCCGTGGCCTTCGTCCACGCGTCATCCTCGCCCTTGCCCTCGCTGGACTTCAGCTCCAGATCCGGGGAAGTCCCTTGCCGCTGGATCACGAGATCCGCAGTCTTCTTACCGTGGGCTGGGAAATTAACGCACACGCCTGGCTGAGTAGAGGAGTCCAGGCGAGCCTCGATCCAGAACTTCCGATCCGGCAAGGGTTTGCCCTTGATGCAGCGGATTTCCCCGGTGAATTGGAGCGTGCTGACGACTTGCTCCTCATTGTCGCCGCCCTCGGGCAGCCACTTCCGGTAATTGTCCGGCGGTTTGATAAGGCACTCATACTCGGCGGGATCGAGGTCGACTGTTACGCGGATGGCCCCGTGAACAATGGATCCGTCCGACAGATTTTTCTCGAGCGTTCCGGAGACCTGCAGGCCAAAGGGGTCCATTCGCCGATTGAAAATCCAGCCCTTATCCTCCCGCGCCTTGAGAGGCGGAATGACCAGATGCACATCCTCCGAAAACTCTCTCGAAGAACTCTTGCCGTCTGAAACTTCCTTCTCGGTCACAGGAATCGGGAGGACCGAGTAGCGGAAAAAGTCCAGCCCATCTTGGGAGTTAAACATCATCGACCAATTCGTGTTCGAGCCCAGCTGGGTCAAGGGCAGGGAGCCGAGGGTGTTGCGTGTCGTTTTGTACCAGCGCCACTGGGACTTGCTGTGTTCAGCCAGCCCTTTATCGTTATACTCCTGGTCGCGGCGATACTCGGCGGAGCCGGTGCATTGGACGAGCTTGGCACGATCGCCGACCTCAAGCTTTGCCGGCTCATTGCCCTGCGGGAACATCTTGCTCGGCCCCATGTAATTCCAACCGGTTATGCGAGGTGATTGGGCTGGTGCGCTGATAGGGGTGCCGGGAACCTCAAATGAGTGGAGAAGGTCCTCATCGGGCACTTCCAGCACAATCATTCCGCGCAGGCTGCGAACTTCCGTGTCGCGACCAAAGTGAAAGAGCTGACCCAAGGACTTGGTCTCCCAACTTCTCTGCCGGGTTTCCTGATAATCCAGCAGTATGCGCGCCTGCCGGTGTGTGGTGTCAGGTTTGTTTGTCTTCCCGACGTCCTGCAACGGCACCGCGACATCGTCGCGCAGCGTTGGCGGACTCTTGGGAGCAATCCCTGCAGCCAGCGCCAGACTCAGGGCTAAAGCAGCGAGAACTCTAGACATGATGGCTTCCCCGGACCGACGGTCCGATCGGACTCAAGCTTCGACTTAAGATAAGAAATTGCTTTTCTGCTGCGGTGGCTGAATGAGTATTCCAGTGCCAATTTTCCCTCATCCCATCGTTAGGGATGATAAATCGCAGCGTGATCGGATGTCAAGTTGAAAAAAAATATCGATAGGCGGGCCAAGAAGATGAAGGGAAGCATAAAAGCACCGGAAATCCTACAGACCTCTCCGCCCGGGGTCACCAGAAAATGGAAGTGCGAGTGTTATTCTGTTTACCGTGACCATGGGAATTCTGCTTACCATTGCCCTAGCAATTCAGCTTAGCATTTCCAACCGAGGAATCCTGTACTCCACCCTGCGACTGGGAGGCTGGTGAACGATATTCTCGTACCCACTCGCTCTCCTGAACCACAGCTTGACTTGTTCCATGAAACCCGTGAATACCAGGAAGATCCCCTTCAGGATCACCCCCGGGCCGGCTCTGCCAAGGACTTTCCCGTACAGTCTCATCGCATTCCAGGCCTTCATCCTGGCAGCCCTGTTGGGTGCGAACAAGAGGGCGGGAAGCAGGATGGGGCGCAGGTTCAAGGCGATCTTCTGGAGACGTCTGATCCTCTGGCGCATGAACACGTCGTCAGCAGGATGGTCGCTCTTCTTGTATTGCAGACTCTCGGGGTTCCAGACAAGCGATTCCGCCTCCCTCCGTGTTCTATTGGCCTCGGCCTTCGCATAGCCCCGGATGGCGGTGATGGCCATGTTGAGGATGCCAGGGCCGCTGCCCTCGTACTTCCTCCTGAATGCATCTTTCAGCAGGTTGGCCTGTTCCTTTGGATCAACGATGTACGGGTGGTTCCAGTTCAGTTCTCCCGCGCCATGGTGGAAGCGAAAGTGGATGTCCTTGAGCCTTCCCTCCCCGGCGAGCCTTGCATACAAGCCGGTGCATGGGTAGGGTGTGTAGTTCATGAACTGGGTCATGTCGGAACCGAGACCGATGATCCACTCGATGTCTTCCCTGATGGTCGCTTGGTCGTGGTGGTCAAGGAAAAGGATGCCAGATGTTATCACCGAGATGCCATTTTCCTGGAGCTGAGCTATCAGTTTGCCGATGTCTATGTCCCTAAGCTTCGCATGGGTGTTGGCCCTTGACTCGACACCGATCCAGATCATGCGTATGCCGAGTCGCACGAGGAAATCGATGCCCACATCGGTGATCACCTCGGCAGAGGAGAATATGTCGAAGACGTAGGCCTTCTCCTGTGCCTCCAACTGGGCAAGAAGTTCCCTGGCCCGTTGGGGCTTCTTGAGGAAATTCTCATCGATAATGGCAAATCCCCTTGAACCCAGTTCCTTTTCGGACTTCAGACAGGCATCGAACACCTGGGCCCCGGTCGACATGAAGGGCACATACTTCTTGCCGAACTTGAAGGAGGTGGCGCAGAACTCGCAGGCATTGTTGCATCCCACCCCGGTGAGCAGGATCGACCCCTTCGTGGGA
>JAPLKX010000407.1 GCA_026387845.1 Candidatus Hydrogenedentota bacterium
CACCTCGAAGCGAGTTCTTGATTGGGCTTGTAAAGGCAGGCCATTCCGCCATCCCGGGGTCTTGGTGTGAACACGGTGGGTCTCTTGATGCGACGCAGCGAGACCGCAAGCGGCAAGATGCCGCTTCTACATTGGCCGCAAGCGGCAAGATGCCGCTTCTACATTGGCCGCAAACGTAGACGCGGCATCTTGCCGCGTTTCTTACGTGCGGATCCGGGGGGCCGGCGGCATGCCCCGCGGGTATCATGGCTCGATTGGCTGGGTGTTTCCGCGGATAATCTCGGGGACGCCGCACGGTGCGGCCCACCGGACCGCGTTGGCAATTACGCGGAGCACCGTTTCGTGATAATAAATGGGAAATGTTTCGTGGCCGGGCCGGAAATAGAAGATCTTGCCTTTGCCGCGGTGCCAGCAACATCCGCTTCGGAAGACCTCGCCGCCCTTGAACCAACTGATGAAGACCAACTGATCGGGCTGCGGGATATCGAAATGTTCGCCGTACATTTCGACCTGATCGATCTCGAAATATTCGGGAATCCCGTCGGCGATTGGATGGCCGGGGTCGACGACCCACAACCGTTCACGCTCGCCGGAATCGCGCCATTTCAACATGCAGCCGGTGCCCATCAGCCGCATAAAGGGTTTGGACATGTGGGCGCTGTGGAGCACAATGAGTCCCATGCCGTCGAGCACGCGCTCGTGTACGCGTGCGGCGTTCTTGTCGGTAACATCGTGGTGAGCCATGTGTCCCCACCATGTCATGACGTCGGTGGAGTCTAGTATTTCGTCGGTCAGCCCCTGGCCGGGGTCGTCCAATTGGGCGACGCGCACCGAGGAGATGGCGGGCTGCTTCTCCAAATACTGGGCGATCTGAAAGCCCATTCCGCGGGGATACAGCTCCCGGACTTTTTCGTGGGTCTTCTCATGCCTTCCCTCATTCCAAACTGTAACGCGAATTCCGTTGCTCATCCACCCTGCCCTCCAAGAAGTTTCTGCCATTTTACGATCCGTGGGCGCGGCAATCCAGCAAAAAACCTGAAGGGACTCGTCAGAATACCCCTCCGGGCAAAACCAGGGGCGACACCGGGCCCGCGGTCATGGTAAAATGGGCGGGCTTTTGTCACAGGCCAAAGAGGAACAGAGAAAAGATGACTTCTCGGGAACGTGTAGCCAGCTCACTTCGCCATCATCAACCGGACAGGGTCCCGCTGGACCTGGGAGCCAGCGCCGTGACAGGTATGCACATCTCGGCCGTCTACGTGTTGCGGCAGATGCTGGGCCTTGACGCGCCGGGGACGCGGGTCAAGGTGGTGGAGCCCTACCAGATGCTTGGTGAAATTGCGCCAGACCTCATGGAGGCGCTTGGGGTTGACGTGGTGGGGCTTGGCTCGCCGCGCAACCTGTTCGGTTTTGAAAACAAGGACTGGAAACCGTGGGTGACGTTCGACGGGACGCCGGTGCTTGTGCCGGGGAGATTTAATACGGAGCCGGACGAGAACGGGGATATCCTGATGTATCCCGAGGGGGATAAATCTGCGCCGGCGAGCGGGCGGATGCCGAACGGGGGGTGGTATTTCGACACGATCGTGCGGCAACCGGAACTTGACGACGACCAGCTTGATGTCCAGGACAATCTGCAGGAGTTTGGCCCAATCTCGGACGGTGATCTCGAACACCTCCGCGCCGAAGCCGAACGGCTCTACAGCCGGACCGATAAGGCGATCCTGGCGAACTTTGGCGGGACGGCGTTCGGGGACATAGCGCTGGTGCCTGCGCCGTGGCTGAAATATCCACGCGGCATCCGGGACATTTCGGAGTGGTACATCAGCACGATAACGCGGCGCGATTACGTGTACAGCGTGTTTGAATGCCAGTGCGAGATTGCGCTGGACAACCTGGAAAAGATATACGCGGCCGTGGGAAACAGAGTTTCCGCGGTGTTTGTGACGGGTACGGATTTTGGGACGCAGCGGGGCCCGTTCATCTCGGTGGAAGTCTACCGTCAGCTTTACAAACCGTTCCACCACGCGGTCAACACCTGGATCCACCGGAACACGGAGTGGAAAACGTTCATACACTCGTGCGGGTCCGTTGCGGCGTTCCTGCCGGACTTTATCGATGCCGGGTTTGATATTCTCAACCCGGTGCAATGTTCGGCGGCCGACATGGACGCCAAGGGGCTCAAGCAGGGCTACGGGGACAGAATCACGTTCTGGGGCGGCGGCGTAGATACGCAGTACGCGCTTCCGTTCGGCACGCCGGACGAGGTGCGGGCGCAGGTCCGCGAACGGATTGAGACATTCGGGCCGGGCGGCGGTTTCATTTTCAATC
>JAPLKX010000375.1 GCA_026387845.1 Candidatus Hydrogenedentota bacterium
CGGTGGCCGCCGGCTGTTGCGGCATCTGGGTGAGTGACGACCTCGGCTCGAGCACGGGCGGCTTTCTGAGCCTCCCGCATTTTCGCGAATACGTCCTGCCGGCCCTGGCCGAGCTTGTCAAGCACATCGATCGCCTGGGCGTGCCGGTGCTGCTGCATTCGTGCGGCTGCATCCGCGATTACCTGCCCGACCTCGCAAAAACAAAAATCGCCGCCGTCCATCCGCTTCAACGGACCGCCGGCATGGACCTCGCCGAGGTCAAGCGCGCCTACGGCGGCCGGTTCTGCATCATCGGCAACATCGACTCGTCGCGCACCCTACCCTTCGGCTCGCCCGAAGACGTCGCGGCCGAGGTGCGCTCCGCGATAGACGTCGCCGCGCCGGGCGGCGGGTACGTGCTGGCATCGGACCACTCGCTGCACGACGGCATTCCCCTGGAGAACATCAAGGCCATGTTCAACACCGGCGCAGAATACGGCCGCAGAATCTATGCAACGCAAGGAGAATCAGCGTGAGATTGAAATCCACGATCACCGTATTGGCCGCGCTTGCGGCGATGTCAGTTCCAAGTCTCACCTGGGCCGAGCCCACACTGGTGTGGGAAATCGGCACGCGCGACAACAGTTTCAGCGAGTTCGCGCTGGCCCCGAAAAAGCACAATGAATTCAAGCAGGACGGCTTTTTCGTAATTGGCCAAAGCGATACGCGAACCGACTGGCCCTACGTCCACCCCGGTCCGTTGGACGGATGGGCCGGAAGCAAGCCGCACCGGTTCGTAATCCTGTTTGACATCGAGAAAATCGTCCCGGGCACGTCCACACTGAAGATCGATCTTGTGGACACGCAGTCCGGCGCAGGCCCGCAGCTCGACATCAAGGTCAACGGCCACAGTTTCACATGCTCGCTCCCCACCGGCTCGGGCAACGCCACCATCAATGGCGATCCGCGCGGCGGAAAAGAGCACCTGTTGGACGTGCCGGTCCCCGCGGAGTGGCTCTCGCAAGGCACAAACGAAATCAGCATCGAGTCAAAAGGCGGGAGCTGGATGCTGTACGACTGGGTCGGCTTTGAAGCGCCCGCCGGAACCGAAACGGGGGCCGTCACCTCCGCGTACGGGGCCCAGGCGCCCGTGCAGACACCCGTGCTGTTGCGGCGCGACGGCAAGCTGTTCAGCGTGATGCAGATGGACGTGTTCTACGCCGGTGACGCACCGAAACAGGCATCCGTAAAAGTGGGCGATCTCGAGCCGCAACCCGTCACACTGACGCCCGGCAAGCGGGCGGTCGATGTGTTTGTGCCCGCCTCGAGCATCGATCAAACCGTGACGGTGCAACTGCTGGTGGACGGCGCGGCGGCGGCTTCGCACGAGGTAGTCGTGAAACCGGTGCGGAAATGGAAAGTCTACCTGTTCCCGCACTCGCACGTGGACATCGGCTACACCCACGTCCAGACCGAGGTCGAGCAGAAGCACATCGAGTATTTCAAACAGGCCCTCAAAGCATCTCACGACACCAAAGACTACCCGCACGGCTCGCAGTTCAAATGGAACAGCGAAGTCGAGTGGCCCGTCATCAACTACATGAAAAACGCCTCCAGCGCCGAGCGCGACGACCTGCTCGATGCGGTCCGAAAAGGCTGGTTCGAGTTCGACGCGCTCCATGCCAACCAACTGACCGCCCTGTCCCGACCCGAGGAGTTGGTGCGGCTGACTTCCTACGCCTGCATGTTGCGCGACACGTTCAACGTCCCCGTCGACACCGCCATGATCACCGACGTCCCCGGGTACACCTGGGGCATCGTGCCGGTGCTCGCACAAAGCGGCGTCAAATACTTTTCTATCGGCCCCAACTTCGGTGACCGGATCGGGCACACGCTCGCCGCGTGGGCCGACAGGCCGTTCTACTGGGTGTCGCCATCCGGGCGCGAGAAGGTGCTGGTGTGGGTGGCCGGCTACGGCTACTCGGCGTTCCACTCCAAGGCGCTGAGCGAGGGCCAAAAACTGTTCCAGTACCTCTCCGAGTTCGAGCGGAAAGAATTCCCCTATGACATGGTCTACATGCGCTACAGCGTGGGCGGCGACAACGGGCCGCCCGACACCTCGCTCAGCGATGTCGTCCGCGATTGGAATGAGCGATACGCCTACCCGCGCATCTACATCTCGACCGCCGGCGAATTCTTCCGCGAGTTTGAGAAACAGTACGGCGCGGAAATCCCATCCGCGCGCGGCGATTTCACCCCGTACTGGGAAGACGGCGCCGCGTCATCCTCGGCGGAGACCGCGCTGACGCGCGATACGGACGAGCGTCTGACGCAGGCCGAGGCGCTGTGGGCGATGCGGAGGCCGGAAGTCAAATGCCCCCGCGAGACGTTCGACTCCGCGTGGGTGAACGCCATCATGTACAACGAGCATACGTGGGGCGCATACAACAGCATCACCGAGCCTGACGCCGAGTTCGTCAAGCAGCAATGGGCCATCAAGCAGGCGTTCGCCCTCAACGCGGCCAAGACGGCCACGGAGCTTCTCGAAGCCGCGGGACGTACCCAGTCAAAGCCCGAAAAACTCGAGGCCGTGCTGGTTCACAACACGAATTCATGGCCGCGCACCGGGCTGGTGACAATCCCCGCGGATTGGCCGAGGGCCGGCGATTGGGTGGTCGATGACGGCGGCGCCACCGCATTCTCCCAACGCCTTTCCAACGGCGACCTGGCATTCATGGCCAAAGACGTTTCCGCGTTCGGCTCGCGCAAATACTACATCCACCCCGGCGAGGCCAACAAAGCCGGCAGCGCCCAAGCCGGCGCCAACACCCTCACCAACGGCCTGCTGACCATAGCGGTCAACACCACCGCCGGCTCGATTGAAACCATCACGTGCAACAAAACCGGGCGGCAGATCGTGAATCCTCAACTCGGCGTAAACCAATACTGGTACGTCCCCGGCAAGGATCCCAAAGACGCCGTGACAACAACCAGCCAACCCAAAATCACGGTTAAGGAAAACGGGCCGCTCGTCGCTTCTCTGGTCATCGAGTCGGCCGCACCCGGGTGCAGAAAACTCACGCGCGAAATCCGGCTGGTTTCCGGCATTGACCACGTAGAAATTATCAACACCGTCGATAAAGAGAAAGTCCGCACCAAAGAAGGCGTCCATTTCGCCTTTGACTTTAACGTGCCGGACGGCGTAATGCGGATGGACACACCCTGGGCGGTTGTCCGCCCTGAATCGGATCAGTTGCCCGGCGCCTGCAAGAATTGGTTTACGGTACAGCGGTGGGTCGACCTGTCCAACCAGGATAACGGCGTGACTTGGGCGACCGTGGACGCGCCGCTCGTCGAAGTCGGCGCCATCACCGCCGAGACCCCGTGGATGACCACCATCCAGCCGTCGCAGCGCCTTTACTCCTATGTCATGAACAACTACTGGCATACCAACTACAAGGCCGACCAGGAAGGGCCCACCGTGTTCCGCTACAGCATTCGGCCTCACGGCCGGTTTGATTCGGCCGCTGCCGCCCGGTTCGGCGTCGAGGCCTCGCAGCCGCTCGTCGCGGCCCCCGCGCTGCCGGAAGGTCCTGTCCCGCCGCCGCTGCTCGAGATCGAGCCGGCCGGCGTGATCGTCTCCGGCCTCAAGATCAGCCAGGACGGCAAGGATTTCGTCGTGCGCCTGTTCGGCGCGTCCGGCAAACCGGAGACGGCGCGGCTGACGTGGCGCGGCGAAAAACAGCCGCAGATGTGGCTGAGCGATCTGAGTGAAAAACCGGGAGAAAGGATTGACGGCACAGTCGACATCCCGGCGTGGGGCATGGCGACTGTGCGCGTCGACGGCAAACATGAGCGCGTTGGAACAAAGGATGGCGGGTTATGAGAAGAAAAGCGGGATTGGCAATTGTGACGTTGATGGTAGCTGTCGTGGCGGGAGTGTTTGCGGGTTGCTCGGGCGGCGACGGCGGAGCGCAAACCGCGGCACAACAACCCGCGGCGCCTAAGATCAAGCTGGCCGGGATCGTGTTCCAGGAAGACCAGTTTTTCCGGCTGGTCCTGTTCGGCATGCGCGACGCCGCCAAGAAAGCGGGCGTCGAGTTGCTCGAGGGCAACAGCATGAACAAGCCCGAAAAAGAAATCGAGCTTATCAACGCCTACATCGCGCGAAAAGTCGATGCCATCCTGATCTCTCCGCTAAGCGCCAAAGGTTCGATCACGGCGCTCAAGCTCGCCAGCGACAAAGGCATCAAAATCATCGCCCATAACACGCCCATCGAGAGCGATGTCCCCGCCGCCTACATCGAGTGCAGCGCCGACGACCTCGGCGCACAAACCGGCAAGGTCGCTCGCAAATACGTCGAAGAGAAGCTCGGCGGCAACGCCAAGCTGGCCGTCATCGAGTTCAAATCGCTTGTGCCTGAACAGAGCGACGCACGCGTCAACGGGTTCAAACGCCAACTCGAAGGCTTAACCGGCGTCCAGGTCGTAGCCGAACAGGATGCCTGGCTGCCCGAACAGGCCGTGAAAAGGGTCGGCGACATCCTCACCGCCCAGCCCGATATCAACATAATCTACGCCGCAAACGAAGGCGGAACCATCGGCGCCGTCATGGCCGTAAAGAACGCGGGCAAGGCCGGGCAAGTCGTCGTATTCGGCACGGATTCGAGCGAGCAGTTGCTGAGTTTCCTCCGGTCGGACGACAACATCCTTCAGTGCACCACCAGCCAGCGGCCCGCCGAGGTCGGCGCCATGGCGGTCGAGTTTGCACTCAAGGTGTTGAAGGGCGAGCCGGTCCAGCCGCATGTCCAGATGACGGGCATCTGCCTGCGGCGCGACGACCCGGCAGGCCTCGCCGCATTTGAACAGACGCTCAAGCAGTGGATGGGACGTGGAAACCCGTGAGCGTTGATGTCCAGACGAAACAGCGCGCGCAGGGCCGCGCCCTGAAACTGCTCGTAAGGTTCGCCCGCCATTCCGTGCTCGAGATCGTCCTGGCGGTCCTGTGCCTGGTGCTCGCGTTCCGCGCGGAAGGTTTCCTCTCCCAGACAAACCTTCTCAACGTCCTGCGAAACGTGTCGATGCAGGGCGTGATCGCGTTCGGGATGACGATGGTCATCATCTCCGGCGAAATCGACCTGAGTGTCGGCTCCGCGGTGGCGTTTTCAGGGTGCCTCACCGCGTGGTTCACCGGATTTTTCTTCTTGCACGAGATGCCCATGCCGCTGGCCGTCGCCCTCGCCATCGTTATCAGCCTCGGCGCGGGCCTATGCATAGGCTGTATTACGGGCCTTCTGCGAACCCGGTTCGGCGTCCCCACGTTTATCTCCACACTCGCCTGGCTCACCGTCCTGAAAGGCGCGTCCGAACTGATCACCGACGGTTTCCCGCTCACCCCGTTCCCGGATTGGTACAACTTCATCGGGGGCGGCTACCTGTTTGGCATCCCGTTCCCGGCGCTGCTGTTCCTGGCCGTGTTCGCCCTCACCCAGTTAATCATGGGATACACCGCGTTCGGCAGGTGGGTCTACGCCGTCGGCGGAAACACCGAAGCCGCAAGGATCAGCGGCATCGGCGTGCACAAAGTCAAAATCGGCGTGATGGGCGCCGTCGGCCTGCTTGCCGCGTTGAGCGGCGTGATGCAGTCCTCGCAGATCATGTCCGGCGCGGCAACCACCGCTGTCGGCTGGGAACTCGACATCATCTCCGCCGTCATCATCGGCGGTACAAGCCTCATGGGCGGCTCCGGCACGATTTGGGGAACGCTGGTCGGCGTAATATTTCTGGGCGTGCTCGTCAACGGCATGACCCTCCTGAACATCAGCGAATACTGGCAGCACGTCGTTCGCGGGGCACTCATCCTCACCGCCGTTCTCATCAACCTCGCCCCAGCAAAACGACGATCATAGTGGGACCAATGGGACGTATGGGAGCAATGCGACATATGGGCCGGACACCCTCGGCCCGCCGCGCGGGCAACAGGAATGCGGGCGTCAGCAATACATGAGCGTAGATACGGCGATCGTAGACGCGACGACCCCGTCGCGCTATTTCCAAAAGAAAAAGCCTCGACTTCAGACCATTATGACTTAGCCCGCTTCAGCGGGCTCCTCTTTGCACCCGTCTTTAGACGGGGTGATCTTGGCTTATTTCCCGGACAATAGCGCGCTTCAGCGTGACTTCTGCAACTGCTTTAGCTCCTCCCCGCGCCGCCAAAGAGCGGCTCAAACCAACTCTAAGTCAAGTTGGCGCCATTCCGGACAATCAAAGGAGGCGATGAACCGCCGCACGCAGCGCCGGGACGACTTCTTCCTGAAACCACGGGTTAAGCTGCTGCCACCGCAGGTTGTGAAACGACGGGTGCGGAGTCGGCAAATATTCCGGCATATACGCCCGCCACGCCCGCACCGTTTCCGTCAGATTCTCTTTCATCCTCTCCCCGAGATAGACCCGCTGCGCATAACTGCCCACGAGCAGCGTAAGCCGCACGTTCGTCAGGTAAGGCAGAATGTGCGGCAGCCAGATCTCGCTGCACTCTTTGCGCGGCGGCAGGTCGCCCATCTTGCCCTTCCCCGGATAACACAGCCCCGCCGGAATAATCGCGATGCGCGACTCGTCATAAAACGTCTCCCGGTCAACGTCCATCCAACCCCGCAGCACGTCCCCGCTCCGGTCATTCCACGGCAGGCCCGTGTTGTGAACTTTCGTGCCCGGCGCCTGGCCCACAATCAACAGCCGCGCCTCCGGGTTCACCCGAAGCACCGGCCGCGGACCCAAAGGAAGATCCCGGCACAACGCGCAAGACCTCACAGCCCGCAACAACACATCGAGCGACGCATACTTCTTCTTTTTCGGCGGCATAGCCATACTTGTACCACCCCCCGCACAAAAACACCAAACGGTGCTACCGTAGAAGCGGCGTCCCCGCCGCTTCATCTTTGGCAAGCGCCGTTCCCGCCTTTGTCCACCATCGCTGGAAAGGCTTCCCGCTCGTCACAGTGTCCACGGTGTCCACGATGTCCACAACGTCCACAGTGTCCACTAGATCTTTCTTATCGTTTATGCCCCTTGACAAGTCCGACAGGATGTAGTAGGATGCCCCTGTCCGACAAAACGTAGGAGGTCTCAATCATGAAGAAGTTACCCGAGGCCAGCGAGGCCGAGATGGAAGTGTTGCAGGCCCTGTGGCGGGACGGGCCGGGGACGGTGCGCGAGGTGGGCGCCCGCCTGAAAACGCGCAAACGCCGCTGGGCATACACCACCGTCCA
>JAPLKX010000330.1 GCA_026387845.1 Candidatus Hydrogenedentota bacterium
AAGCTGCGGAACATCTGTGGAGACAACCTGGGCGCGAACTTCGACCCAAGCCACCTGTTCTGGCAGGGGATGGACCCGATCGTGTGCGTCCGTGCGCTGGGCAAGGCCATTTTCCACGTCCACGCCAAGGACGTCCGCGTCAACCCGTACATGGCCGCCGTCAACGGCGTGCTGGACACCAAACCCTACGGCGATGAGTTCAACCGGTCATGGGTTTTCCGGACGTGCGGGTATGGCCACGGGTTCGACTGGTGGAAGGACTTCGTGTCGACGCTGCGGATGATCGGGTACGACGGCACGTTAAGTATCGAGCACGAAGACAGCCTGATGTCCAGCATGGAAGGACTGAAAAAGGCCGTAGATTTCCTGAAGCAAGTGCTCGTGTACGAAAAGCCGACCGCGATGACGTGGGCCTAGAGGCCGGTTTTTTTCAAGGCCTTTATTGATTGCTGTGGCGCAGGATTATGTTCCTGCGCCACAGCTTTTTTTATTGCGGATTGCGGATTTCGGATTGCGGATTGGGGCTCCAAAAAGCGAGGACAGACAATCATGGCGCTAATCTAAAGCAGTCCAAACTTGTGCGCCATGAATTAGCCTTTTTTAGCAGGCTCCCGACCGTCTTCGGTGGGCCTTTGCACACCCATCTTGAGAGGGCGTCTCAAAACTGGCCATAGCAGGCCCGGAGGCGACTCGGAGAACCCCTACCATCTTGCCATATGGCACACCGGTCGGAAAAGATATGGCCGTGACTGTCAGGAGGGCAAGGCAATGGGTGTTCGTAGACCGGCTCGGGAGACGCTGCGGCGGCTCGAGCACAAGACGTTGGATGACCGGTTCTTATGAATCGTTCGGACGGGTTTGGGCTGTTCTCCTTTTGAGGCGGAGGCGGTGCTGGATGCGGTGCCTGGCGGTTACAGAGCAATCGGCACGGGCCGGGAGCAACCTTGGGCTGACAATTGACCCACCCCTTGCCTGGGTGGAAGAGTGAGAATGGGTGATTTTGAGACAGCCTTCTTGCTGCCGCTTTCTGTTGAACGCTTGGCTTCCAAAGCGGCAGCAAGCCGCGCAAGTAGCGGCCGCACTTCATACCGGGATCTTTAATTGACGTTTGAACTGTTGTCCGTTATTCTATGCAAATGTAGTTTCAATTTTGCCCTTGCAACGAAAGGAGAACCCGATGATGTTGAGGCACATATTGGCGATGGCATTGGTGATTGCATTGGCCGTACCCGCGGCCCATGCCCAGAATATCCTGTTCCTGAACAAGTCCGAAGGTTTTGAACACAGTCCCGTTGCTCTCAAAGACGGTAAGACAGTTGCCGGACAAGCCATTAAGGAGCTCGCGGACGCCTATGGGGCTACCGTTACCGAAACCAAGAACGGC
The DNA here is from genome assembly GCA_026387845.1 of Candidatus Hydrogenedentota bacterium. Lineage (GTDB taxonomy): Bacteria > Hydrogenedentota > Hydrogenedentia > Hydrogenedentales > SLHB01 > JAPLKX01. The sequence continues at coordinate 1,385 of JAPLKX010000330.1, forward strand.
AGCGCCATTAACGCCGAGAACCTCAAGAATTTCGACCTGGTAATGTTCTACACGTCGGGCGATCCGACCAAACCCAGCAAGGACGGCGGCGACGCGATGGGCCCGAACGGCCAAACCGAACTGCTCGAGTGGATCAAGAATGGCGGGGGCTTCATGGCGTTCCACTCGACCACCGACACGTTCCACACCCCGCCCGGCGGCGAAGTGACGCCGTTCGTCAAGATGCTGGGGGCGGAGTTCGTCAGCCATGGGAAACAGTTCGTGGGGATGGTGAAGGTGGTTGATACGGCGCACCCGGCGATGGCGAGCATTCCGCAGGACTGGAAGACCAATGAGGAGTGGTACCTGTTCAAGAATTTCAACAAGGAAACCATGCACGTGCTGGCGCTGATGGATCCCGGCGAGGAACGCGCGAAACAGGAAGCCTACAACATCCCCAGCTACCCCGTCATGTGGTGCAGCCAGTACGGCAGCGGCAAGGTTTACTTCACAGCGCTCGGGCACGGCGACGAAATGTGGAAGAACGACATATTCACGCAAAATATCGTCGACGCGGCCACCTGGCTGCTGGACGATGCGACCGGCGCGCCCGACGTAAAGCCTAATTACGAGGAAGTGGTCCCGAAAGAAATCAAGAAGTAGCCGGCGGCTTTTGTATTGAAGTTGAGTTTGCTCCCTTGGCATTTTGCCAAGGGAGCCTTTTTCGTTGCAGCCGGCAAGCCCGCTTGCCTGGAGAAACGTATGGAGTTCAATTTTGAGTTTTCCCACCCGGCCGGGCCGGTGCGGGCCCGGGTGACGCCAAAAGGCGTTGCGGCGATCGTGTTGCCGGCGCCGGGAGCAAACGGCGATACGGTTGTAAGCGTGGTGTCATCACCCGTGGCGAGGAAGCTGGCGAAAGCGCTGGAAGACTATTTCGCCGGCAGGCGCGAGCTTTTCCTGGACATCCCGCTGGACCTCGAGACCGGCACGCCGTTCCAGCGCCGGGTTTGGCTGGCAGCGCGGGAGATTTCCTGGGGCAGCACGGCCACGTACGGCGAGCTAGCGCGGGCGGTTCAATGCGGGTCGGCGCGGGCGGTCGGGC
>JAPLKX010000301.1 GCA_026387845.1 Candidatus Hydrogenedentota bacterium
AATGGCATCACCTCGCCGGCGTCTACGACGGGCGCAGCCTCCGCCTCTATGTCGACGGCCGCCAACTGGCTGAAAAATCCGCGGAAGGGCCCATCCGCCACGCGTCCTGTTCCGTATTCGTCGGCAGAGCGTTTGTCAAGAGCGGGGCCGCACTCCGCGGAGCCATCGACGAGGCCAGGATCTACAATCGGGCGCTCACGCCGGGCGAGATTGAGTCAGCCGCCGCCGGAAACTCCGCCACCGGCGCCGTGATGGAACTGCTCCTCTGTGATTTTGAGGATGAACCGTTCGAGTGGTTTACGTACGGCGGCGATTACGGCGAGCTTCCCACCGACGGCATATTCTGCTGTAACGGACTCGTCTCATCCGACCGGATTCCGCACCCGGGCCTGATCGAATACAAGAAAATCCTCGAACCCGTCCGCGTTAAATTACTCGATCCTGCCGCAGGTCTCATCGAAATCGAAAACCGACACCACTTCGTCTCGCTCGACTACCTTGAGGCCGACTGGAGCTTGCTCGACGACGACCAACTCATCGCCGAAGGCCTGCTCCCGCGCCTCAACACGCCGCCCGGCGGCCGCGAAACACTCGCAGTCCCGATTCCAACAGTCCCGGTGCGTCCCGGCGCGACTCGATGGCTCAACATCCGCTTCACCCTCAACAAAGACGCTCCCTGGGCGCCCGCCGGCCACGAAATAGCCTGGGCACAATTCGAGCAAAAAACGGGGACTGAAAAAACGGGGACTGCCTCGCTTCCGGCAGTTGGGAAGCGCCTTTTTGGCAGTTTGAAAGAGGTGGCTGTCCCCGCTTTTTGCCCCCGCGGTTCAAAAGACTCTCTTTGCGACAGCGACGACGAGGCCGTTCTTGAAACCGCCACGTCCCGCAACGTGTTCAGCAAAACCAGCGGGACCATCGTCTCGTGGCGTCACGACGGGTTCGATCTGCTCCTGTCCGGCCCCGCCCTCAACGTCTGGCGCGCACCCACCGACAACGACGAACTCTCGCTCGAAGCCGGCCAATGGCGGGCCGCCGGCCTCCACGCCCTCCGGCATCGCACAACGGCCTTTGCCTTCAAGAATAATTGCCTGACTATCGAGACCGTCTCATCCGCTCCTGACGGGGAAGATCTTTTTCACTGCCGGTATACCTACACGGCCGGCAGTTCAGGCGAGATCCATCTGGAGTGGCAACTGACGCCGCTCCGCGATTTGCCTGCTGTGCCGCGCATCGGCCTGCAACTTCGCGCGCCCGCATCATTCCGCCAGCTCCGCTGGTACGGCCGCGGCCCACACGAGACCTATCCCGACAGAAAACAAAGCGGCCGCGTTGGCATCTACTGCGAAACCGTTGATGCCGCAAATCTGCCCTACGTGACGCCCCAGGAGTATGGCAACAAGACCGATGTTCGCTGGGCCGAACTCACCACGACCGACCGCAGAGGCATCCGCGCCGCCTCACCCGAACTGATGCAGGTCAGCGCACACCCCTGTGAAACACGAGCGCTCGAAGAAGCTCGCCACACCTTCTCGCTCCACCACGGCGACGCCACAACATTCAACATTGACTTCCACGTCTGCGGCCTCGGAAACGGCAGTTGCGGCCCCGCTGTCCTCGACCAATACAAAATCACCCCCGCCACCCAAACCCATCGCATCACCCTCAGCCCTGCGGTTAGGTAGCCGCGCCGCATGCGCGGCGGCCAATCGGGTTTGGGGTTTGGGGTATGGGGTTTGGGGAAAAAGGAAGAAGGATGAAGGAAAGGCTCTAAGGCGATAGGCTGTAGGAACGAAGGCGTCTTGCTGGGCTCAGAAGCTTACTTCATCGTTCATCATCCCAAACCCCAAACCCAATACCCCAAACCCCAAGAAAAGCGCCGCGGCCTTGCCTTTTGTGGCAAGGCCGCGGCAGTTGATTTATCCTGCAGCGTCTACTTGATTCGGCGCGGGAAAAGGTTCATGCGCGGGGCCGAATCCGCGTTTTTGTATCCAGAAGTGTACTTTAATACAACTATACTATACTCTTCACCGCCCGTGAGCAAGACGTACATACTGCTCCCGCCTGCAACATACGTATCCCAGGACGGGGCGCCGTTGAACATCGTCATATCAAGGTACCAGTTACTGAGTTGGAACTCGTAGTAGCCATCTTCCGGCGGCGTGTACGTGTACCATACCGACGCGTCCAGGTAAGAAGCCATCTCGAGTTCGAAGGCTTCGACGGTGGCATCCTTTACGGTCCCGTCGACCGAGCCGCTGGCGCCGGAGATTGCCTGGGCATTGGCGAGATTGTCGTTTGCGGGCGCGGCCTTGACAACAGGGCCTTCGCCCTCGCCCTCGCCTTCGCCTACGCCCGCATACGTATTCCAGGTAAAAGTGAAGTCGTTGGACACGCTCATCGAGCTAATCATATCACTCTGTGATTCAAGCCGCACAACGCCGTGACCGGCTTGGCCCGTCAAAGGAACCGACGCCGTATCCGACGCCAGCCGCACCGCCGAGATCGTCTGCTGAAAGGCATTCGGCGGCATATTGACAAAAGCCGACGCCGGTATCGTGAATGAACCGTCGTCCTGCGCCCAAACCAGGATTGCGAAAACCGTGGTTTCCTCGTCGCATGAGAAGACGATCAGAAGCGACGACGATGGGTCCTGCGGAACCCATGTCAGCGTTACCGCATTCCCGTCGAACCACCAATCGGATTCTACTTCTTCAGTGCCAAAAACAGGGTAGCTGAACACCGGATCGGAAGGCACGCCCGGAAGAGTCGCCGTAAAGGCCCCGATGTTTGTCCCGCCCGGCCACGAAACGTCCACCGGACCCGCGCCCGTCTTGGCGGGGATGGGTTCAGCACTTTCGAGATAGTTGGAGGAAATGAACTGGCCGTAACTCAGCGCCTTCAGCCTTGCCAAGTAATCTTCATAGCTGGCCTTGTCAAGATACCCAAGCGAGTCGAAGAGGTCCCACAGGCGCATCATGTCGGCGGCCTGCCCGGAGTCAAATTGAGCCAACCCGGGCGCGCCAGGATCAAGCGCCGTTACCTGGCCTAAGTTCCCCATCAGGCACTCGTAAAGGTCATCGTAGGCATCTTCTGAAACGTCGCAGCCAAGCACCGCGCCGATATACTCTTCGGAACTATCGTATACGGCATAACTGTCCACGGTTCCAACCAGACTCTCAAGCATCTGCCCGTAGGAGAAGGAGAACCCAAAGGGCCCAAAGTACCCAAGCGCCATCATCGACTCATCGGAGCCTGTCAAAGCGAACTGGGCAAATACAAACGGATCCTCGTCATAGGGCTTCTCGCCCCCGTAGTACACGTTGGTCGACACGGCAAACCCAACCTCCGCCCCGTCGTACACTCTTACCGTCCGCAGTTCGACTTCGGCGCAGCCGGTCGGGCAGTCGGCATCCTCCGGCGTCAGAACCTGGACGGACGTCCCGCCGAAGCACCACACCGTCACCAAAACGCCGCTCGGCGCCTCGAGGCAGAACTCGCCGTTGGCATCCGTCACCGCCGTTGTGCCGGCCGACGAGTAGACGGTGATGCCGGCCATCGGCTCGTCATTGGCGTCGAGCATCACGCCACGGATGCACGACGTCATTGCGGCCTCGATATCGCCGAGGTCCGTGCAGATGCCGGTTGCTTCGCAGGAATCCCCGGCGGGGCCCGCCGTGACGGCCTGTGTGACAATGGCGCTCGAGCCTGCGGGCAGCGTAACGCGGATCTCGACATCCGAAACCGCCCTTCACGTTCAGGCAGAACTCGCCGTTGGCGTCCGTGGTCCCGTAGGTCGAGCCGTCGTAGCTCACGCCGCGCGCCTCGACTTGCGCACCCGCAATTGGGGCGCCCTGCTCGTCCACCACGCGGCCACGAACGCACGCCTTGTCGCTCAGCGGTGCGTCGCAGTTCCACCAACTGAAGTGGCTGATCTCCGCGAAGAACGACGTGCCCGACCCGCTGCTCGATGGGTCCACGCCGCCGTTCTCGTTCGACTCTTCTTCCCATATGCCCGTGTCCGCGTTGAACCACCACAACCGCAAGTCTTCATACATTTTTTTGGGCACATCGGATTGCAGTGGAATCTCGATCTTTGCCGTTACGCCCGGAGCAAGCTCGACTTCCGTCTCCGTCGCCTTCCCCAAGTCCTGCGTCACGCGGATATCGACCAAACCGAACGTCTCGAGCGTGACGGTTTCGCCGGCTTTGGCGCCGATCTCGACGGCGCGGAAGTTGCCCGGGAACGCGGTGAGTTGAGCGGGATCGCTGATATCCAGCGGCGTCATCTGGACCGTAACATCGCCCGTAACAGCGCCCTTGGCCGTCGCGAACGCGTTGGGCGGGATGGTAAGTTTGGCGCCGGTTGTCAGGTCCTCGATCGTCCCGCCGGTGGCCGCGTCCATTACGACCGGCTCGGCCAGCGGCAGCAACACCGAATTCGCCGACGTCGTCACATCTTCGATAATGTCTACATACTGGCTGTTGGGCGTATAGCCTTCCCGGCTGAACCGCAACACCAAACCGTTCTGCGGAGGTATATCCTCCAGGCTGTACAACCCGTCGACGTTGGTGCTGGTGGAACTGATGCCGGCCTTCGTGGGTTGATCGAGCACCACCTCAACCTCTGGCAACGGCGTGCCGACGGCATCGCGCACCCAGCCTATGACCTTGCCGCCCGTTTCCTCAGGGCCGGTCGAGACAACCAGGTTCACAATGGTCCCTGGGTCTACTTGGGTGCCCCCGGAGACACTCTGGCTGATCACGCTGCCCGCAGCCACCGTGTCACTGGCCTCATACGTAATCGTACCCACAACCAGCCCCAACTCTTCAATATCGGCCTCCGCCCCTGCCAAAACCATGCCCTCGACTAAAGGCACCGCTACCTGCGCGGGGCCGGTCGAGACTACCAGGTTCACCGACGTCCCTTCATTGACTTCGGCGTCGCCTGCCGGGTTCTGGCTGATTACGATCCCCGCCGCAACCGTCTCGCTCGAATCATAAGAGATCGTGCCGACTGCCAGTCCCGCGCCTTGTATGGCGGCTTGGGCCTCTGCCACTGCCAGTCCGTTCACCGTCGGCACTGTGGTAGTTTTGTTTTCCGGGCACCCCGCGCAGAGCAGCGCAAACACCGCGAACAAAACCAGATGACTTGTCAGTTTGATTCTCATGGTTTCCTCCTCGTAAGCGCCTCCCCAAGGGACACCTACTCATGGGTTATCACACATGCCCGAGTAGTGGAGTTAGCCTAATAAAGAGTCAGGTACAATGTCAATAAGAATAGGAAGAAACCGGTTAATATGAGCTTCGCCCTGTGCCGCGTGTACAGAGTTTACCCGCCGGCCCGGCACGCTAATTGCCCCCTAATGCGGCTACTTCTAGGAAATCGTAGCCTGCTAAGTTGGGCCTTAAGTGGGGCCAAGAGATCTAGGTCCAGCGCCGCCCTTTATCAAGCATGGCCAGATAATTGCCCACCGGAATGTAGTTTGCGACGCTGTTGCCCGTGCCGAGTACGTACCCGCCGCCCGGCATGCGGTTCGAATCCATCCCCCGCTGGGCTCGGTACGCCTTGCGAGCGAAAGCAGTATCATGACCCCACACCACAGCGGAATCAATCGGCCGAGTAATGGAGACTGCCCAAGACTCAAACCATTGGAATCCACGCGCTTACAGGTCGGCCGAGTTTGTTGACTCTACGCCCAAAATGGTTTGGAGGATTATTGCCCCAGGACTTGGGTGCCTTTGGGTTGTAGGCGGACCGTGACCGCTGTTGTTTCACCAGGCTTGAGGTCTATTCTGCCGTAGCGACTGGTTCCGTTGAGAGGCATCTCGTAGGCGTTGTGTGTAACGCCGAATGACGCGTACCCTGGCGGCAGCCCCGAGACCGTTGCAAGGCCATCTGCATTGGTGACGGCCGTGAATGTGTCGGAAGGCCGGGATTTCCTTTCATCCGTTTCGAGCATTTCCATTGAGCCCAAGGGGCTGGGGATGACGAGGGTCGCAAAACGCCTGAACCACTGAATGTTTGGCGAGAAACCCACCTGGGCGCCGTCAAGGGGATGGCCATCAGGACCTTCAACCCTTACCGTGGCACATGAGGTGCGCGTCATCGGGATTTCTATTCCGGTTTGACCGGCGGGAAGGTTGACCGGAAGAGGGAAGACAAACGAAGAGGTGTCGCCGCTGGGATGATAAGCCGTGAGACCTCCGTCGCACCACGCCGCCACCTCGGCGTATCCTTTGGGCAACGATTCGAAGGCAAACGTGCCATCCTCGTTAATCTTCGTGCGAGCCGTCCACCGGAGTTCCGAATTGTCCTGTTTCAACGGACGAACCTGCACCTCAGCCAGTCCATTCTTCACTGGCCTGGGGATGCTCGCATCG
>JAPLKX010000473.1 GCA_026387845.1 Candidatus Hydrogenedentota bacterium
CTCCACGCGCGCAGATATGCCCCGCCGTCTCTTTCTCCGTAAAACGGACCCTGCCGTCGTCCAGCGCCTCAGTATATTCAACCATGATGACGCAATCCGCGCCCGCCGGCACCTGCGCGCCCGTCATAATCTTGGCACAACAACCCGCGCCTATCGCCTGCGCCGGCGTGTACCCTGCCTGGATAATCTCGACTACCCGAAGCGGCCCCGGCAGATCCTCCCGCCGGCACGCATAACCGTCCATGGCGCTCTTGTTGAACGGCGGCATATCCATGTCCGACGCCACGTCCTCCGCCAAAACCCGATGAAGCGATTCAGTGAGCCGTACCTGCTCCGAATCAACCTGCCGCGCCGACTCCATGACTATTCGGTACGCTTCTTCAAAAGGTATCATGTCTGCTCCACATAACCTGTCCTTAGCCGCGTAAGCAACCTCTGCAAATCCAATTCGGGCTCTTCAATTCCCGCGCGCAAACCCGGTATCGCCCGTTTGTGGAAGATGCCGAACGACGGTTCAACACCATCCGGCGTAATAGGCACAATGGCGTCGTAGCCTTTTCCCGCCTCGCGGAACAGCCTGCGCAACCCCCGCAAATCCACTCCGGGCGCGTCATGCATTACGACAAAATTCAAATCGTGTCTGGAAGCTTCAATGGCTGACACCATCCGCGGCAAAAGCCCATAACCCCGTTGCGCCTGCCCGCCCAACGACAGTATGACCTGGCGGAAGTGCGGCTCGAGAGACGCCGCTTGTTCCGCTGCGCCACGCTGAGCCAGGATCACCGCCGCCGCATCGTACGGAAGAACCCAATCGCCCCCGCCAATATCCACTGCCGGGCAGTTGCCATCAAATGTCTCGCCGTTGAACGTGACTCTGAAGTCGGCAAGCGATTCAACGGCCGCCGCCGATGCCTTGACCGAAACCTCCCGGTCGCTGCGGCACAGCAAAAACAATCCCGGTTCGACCACCGTGCGCAGGCTGTTGGATTCGCACAACAAAAACCCATCCCGCGTCTTCTCAAGCAGCTTCGCGGCCCCTTCCGCCAAATGATCCCGCAGCACCCGCAGCCACAGCACTTTTTCAGCGCCCGCCGCGAAAAGCCGCTGCGTGTCTTTGGCCACGCCCGGCTCCGTCTCCTCGGTGAGGCAGTAAGTATCCGTCAAATCCGAACAGACACCGCACCCTTCGCCGCCTCGAGGGCATGACCCATTCCGTTCCTGAACAGTGGTCACCTTGGCCGCAATGATTCCGTGCCTACCATTCAGCTTCTTGATCAGGTCGCAGGCCAGCAGCGTCTTGCCGGAGTGACGGCCCGTCGATCCAATCAGCAGCATCCGCGGCGCGTAAATCATGCCTCGTCTCCCACGAACCGGACCGCCGTCGCTTTGAACGACACCCACACGTTTTCTCCAGGCGCCAGATCGAGCTGCGCTACCGATTCCGGCGTTACCATGGCCGCAAGCTCCGCACCAATGTCTATCAAAACTTCCATGCCGCCGGGTGTCCGCAAAACGTCTATTACAACGCCCGGCAACACGTTCTGCGCACTCGATTCTATCGGCGCACGGGACACCGTGACGTCCTCGCTTCGCAGCATAATCATTCCGGGCCCCGGCGCCGCGTCCGTGACTACACTTATGGAAAGCCCGTCTGCGTTGAATCGGGGCGTATATGGGCCGGTGCTCGCCAGCCGGCCCCGCAGTATGTTGCGGATTCCCACGAACCGCGCCACAAATTCCGACGCCGGCCGGTGAAACACCTCTTCAGGCGGCCCGGTTTGAACGATTGTGCCGCGATTCATAACGGCGATTCGCGTCGCCAGCGAAACCGCTTCTTCATAGTCGTGCGTAACATGAACGATGGTCCTGCCGCTCTTATGGATTTGGCGCAACAGGCCCCGCAACTGGGCGCGCGCGTGCAAATCAAGTGCGGCCAGCGGTTCATCCAGCAGCAGGCACCGCGGGTCCGATGCCAGCGTGCGCGCCAGCGCCACTCGTTGCGCCTCGCCACCAGAAAGCGTGTCCGGGCGCCGCTCCAGCAGATGACCTACCCCCACCTCCTCGGCCCATTTTTGCGCCCATTCCGCCCCGTGGCCACGCGCGCCGTACGCAATATTGCCCCGCACCGTCATATGAGGAAACAACGCCTGACCCTGGTAAACCAGGCCCATACGCCGTTGCTGAATGCTCCTTCGCCGCAGGTTCTCGCTGTCCCAGTACAGGTCGCCGTCATCCGCGGCAACCAGCCCCGCGATCAATTCCAACACAACCGTCTTTCCCACCCCGGATTCGCCCAGAATCACAAAATACTCGCCGTCATGGACCGTAAACGAGACATCATCCAGGCAGAACGCCCCAAGCCGCTTGGACATATGTTCAACGCGCAGCATGGATGTCTCCGGCCTCTGCTCGCTGCCTCGAAAGCCAAGCTGGTGCGCCAACGCCCGCCGCAACCCATCTGAACGCCACAAAAAAAATCAGGCAGATCGCCAGAAAAATCACCGCCACCGGCCTCGCGTACTTCAGCCCGAATGCACCAAACCGCTCATAAATCAAAACCGGCGTCACTATCGGATGATACGCAACAACCGCCACCGCTCCGAATTCGCTCAGCCCGCGCGCCCACATCAGGATCAAGCCCGATAACACCGCACGCCACGCCAGCGGCAACGACACCGTAACGAATACCCTCGCCGGCGACGCCCCCAGCGTCATCGCCGCTTTCTCCAGCCGTTCCGGCACCATCGCAAAACCGTCCCGGGCCGACGTGATCAGGAAAGGAAGGCTCACAAACGCCATCGCCACCATAATGCCCCCCGCACCTCCAACAAAATGGATCCCCGCCTTTTCGCCGGCCCCGCCAACCAAACTGTCCCGCGAGATAAACCCCAGAAGCGCGATGCCCGCCGCCGAGTGCGGTATGACAATCGGCAAGTTCACAACCGCCAGGACCAGCGTCTTGAGCGGAAACTCTTTTCGCGCCAGCAAGTACGCAAACGGAACCGCCGCTATCGCCAGCAACATCGTGCCCGCCATTGACGTCCAAAGCGTCAGCCAGATGCTCCGTTGCACCTCCGAATCCGTGCCCGCCTGGACAAGCTCCTGACCGGACGAATTCAAAACCATGCCAGCCAACGGAGCTACCAAAAAAAGTAACACCAGACCACCGAGAAACGAGAAAACAAGATAGAGCGGCTCGATGTTTATTCTGTTTCTTGTCATGGCAGCGCGTACGGTTTCAAGCGTTCCGGAATCAGGTTATAGTTTGTCGCGGGAGACGGTACGACCGAAGGCTGCCCCTGCTTCTCCATGATGGCCTGACCTTTGTCCTTGGACAGCAGGAACTCGAGAAAAGCCTCAGCCGCCGCCGGGTTCGGCGCATTCTTGGGGATGGTCACGCCGTACACCATCGCCTCGCCTTTTTGCGTTACGACTGTCCCCGGCTCTTTCCCCGTCAATTCCACCGAGGCCGCCGCATACCGATCGGCCAAAGCCGGCGTCTTAAGGTTAATCGAGTCCGGCAACGGCAGCCATTTCAGCCCATGCTGAATCGCAACCGAACGGTACAGGAAAACGTAATCCACGTTGCCCGTCTCGAGTAGCGCCAGCAAATCCGTCTCTTTTGGCCGGATATATCGCGTGTCTTTCTCAAGGAACCGCGCAGCGAGGCCCGGCTGACGATAATATGTTTCAGCCAGCTTCAGCGTCAGAATCGTGCGGTAGCCGCACGGGTCGGAGTTGGGATCGGAACGGCCGAAAGCCACGTCGTCACTCAACAGTACCTTGAACCAGTTCTCCGCGGTAAGTTCTCCCGCGTGGCGCGACTCGCCACGGTAGACGATCGCCATCTCGTTTCCCGCAAACCGGATGTTCCAATCGGCAAACTCCGGGATCAGCAGCGAGTCGATCACCGCATAATCCGCCGACGCAAGGATATCGCACGGCCGTTGAAGTTCGCTGATTTTCCTGGCCGATTCACGGCTCCCGGCCGCTTCCCGCAACACCCGCACGCCCGGGTGCTCTTTCATGAACGCCCCCGCGATTTCTTGCATCGGCACGGACAGGCTGCCCGCATGGAAAACCACCAACTCCCCTGAGACTTCCTGTTCGCCTGCCCCCGCAAGCGCCGACATCATGGCACAGCACGTTAACATAGGCATGATCATGCTCCCTTTTCTCCCGCCGTACCCTCGCGTGCGGTTTGCATTCTGCCCAGCCAATCCTGGTACCCTGCACGCACGGCCTTGTCAACCGCCGCCTGAAACCGGCCATACTCACGCAGCCACCTCTTGCCTTCCTCGGTAAGCCGCGTCCGGCCCCCCTCCTTGCCGCCGCGATGACGATCCAGCAACTTCACCTTCAAAGCCCCCTCCGCGTTGCGGATGTCACCCCACGCTTTTCGATAGCTGATGCCAAGCTTCTCGGCAGCGGCGCTCAATGAGCCGGTTTGGTTGATCGCATTCAGCAACCTCCACTTCCCGTCGCCAAACACGCTCGCCGTCTTCCCCGATTCCAGCCACAGTTTGAACCGGGGCGCAATCTTCTCCAATCCCCTCTTCATTGGAAGCAGCCCAACTGGCACCCGATGATCTTGATCCCCTCCTGATTGCACGTCCGGCCTATCTCCGATAACGCCCCGCCCGTCTCCGCCGAAATCCTGAACGCCGCCGCGCAGGCCAAGACCACCCGGCCCTCGCGCTCTACCGCGGCCTGTTTAATGGCATCCAAAAGCGACTGCTCCATACGCGCGCCCTCCATCGTTATGTTGAGCAAAACATATCGCGCCGAGTATACCAGGGTTCCAGCTGCAAGTCCAGTCCCAATCGTTCCAATTGTCCCAATCGTCGCAATCGTCCCACGGAAATTGCCCAAGTACCCCGATGAGTTCCGCCGAGATTGACCCCGGCACGTCCTGCGCCTACAATTCTTTCCCAGTCACGCACTCGAACGGAGAGGGCCGGGCGCAAACGCGGAAAGGGAACGGACATGATCGAACTGGGAATGCACACCGACAACTGGCGGCCGTTAAGCGGAAATTTCAAAGCCGCCGCCGAAACCGCCGTGAAGTACGGGCTCAAACACCTCGAGTTTGCCGCCATCCACGGCCAGTATTTCATTCAGGCCATGGGCTACGAGCCCGGCATTAGCCTGCAGTCTAACCCGCGGGCGCTCAAACGATACTGCGACGAAAAAGGCCTCAAGATCTCGCAGATCGACGGGTCCTACCCATTCATGGGCCCGGACGGGTCTGCGTTCGGCGTCCAGTACGTCCAGCAGTCGATCCGGTTCGCCGCCGAACTCGACTGCCCCATGGTCGACACCGTCGACGGCGCGTTCGAGATCGAAGGGTTCTCGCGCGACGAGATCTTCCGCATCACCTGCGACAACTACCGCCAGGTCCTATCGTGGGCCGAAGACTACAACGTCGTCATCAACGTCGAGCCCCACGGGCCTTACACCAACGACATCGATTTCATGCAGCGACTGTTCAAGCATTTCGACTCCCAATGGCTCCGCTGCAATTTCGATACCGGCAATACATTCATCGCCGGACACGACCCCCTCGACTACCTCAAAGCGCTCCGGCCTTACGTCTCCCACTGCCACATCAAAGACGTCAGCGCCGGGCTCGCCGCCGCGGCTCGCGGAGAGGAAACCGGAATCGCGTGCAGCGAAGTACCCATCGGCGGCGGCGTCAACGCCGACAACATCAAAAAATGCCTCGCCTATCTCAAACAGACCGGCTGGGAAGGCGTCGTCTCGCTCGAATGCTACGGCGCGGACGATAACATCCGCAAGAGCGTCGAGTTCCTCAGGCCCCTCGTGGCATAGCCGAGGCGATCAGAATGAGCAGTAGACGTCCCAGGCCCGGTCAATGTCTTCCTGCGAGATGCTCCGGATTTTTCTGAACACGCAATAGTTGCGCAGCGTTTTTCGCGCGAAAAACCTGGCCGCGAACAGGTCGTACGGGTTCTCGCGCAGCGCCTTCAGAAACTTCATTGACGCCCGCCATCTCGTATCCGCGCCAATCCCGTATTCAGGAACTATCTGGTACGACTCGTCCCGGTTGCGCACGATGAACGAGATGGCTTTCCGGATGCTGGGCATCCACGGGTCATGCAGGATCAGGCAGCCGCCCTTGTTCAGCAGTTGATCCCCGAAAATAAAATCGATCAGCGAATACTCGAACCGGTGGTTGCCGTCGATGAAGATCGCGTCAAACCGCTCCCCGGCCTTTAAAAGTTCAGGCATTGCGTTGTAAGAGGGCGCGGCAAAAAAACGGTGGTTGGCCGCAAAACCTGCCCGCTCGACGTTCGCCAACCCGACGTTGTGCCACCACGCGGCCTGGTACGGGTCCATCGAAACGTGCTGCGTTCCCCCGTTGTCCTTCACCGCTTGAAGCATAAACAGGCTCGACAACCCGTACGCCATCCCCGTCTCGAGCGTCCGCACGGCGCCGGAATCCCGAACTACCCTGTAAATCGCCTCGCCGTCGGCCCGGCTGATCGACGACGGGAACACATCGTACTTCCGGCCGTCACGGTCTTCCACGACGCCCGTCTCATAAATCTGCCGAATCAGGTCGTTCACGCACCAATCTTACCGCAACATATGATGCAAATTACATCCCGAGTATGGCAAGGTAGGGCCACTGTTTGGAGGACACACCCGATGATGCGGCCATTTTTCCCGGTCGTCTTGACTGCAGCTCTCGCCGCCGCGGCCGCGGAAACCGGGCCAAAAATGCTGGCGTATTCGGCCACGCCCAACGCCTATTTTGACGACCACGCGGCCGACGCGGCGCGCCTGTACGACGGCTTCTTTTTCGTAGTCGGCTCGTGGGACGAAGGCGTGACCCACTGCCTCGGAGTCGGCGATCTCCCACCCTCCGACCCGTCGTGGCGCGATAAGGTCGAGTCCAACATTGCCAAGCTGCGCGAGGCAGGGGCTGCCGAAAGCCTGCTTGGCGTGTCGTTCGGCGACTCCGAGCCGTGGCCATCGCCCGAAACCTTATTGAGCGCGGACTTCACGGCCTATAAATTATAAATAGGGACAGTCACCGTTTATTTGCCTTCATTTCTTGTAGATTCACACGCGAAGTGCAACGATGGCTTTTTGAGTAAATAGGGACAGTCACCGTTTATTTGCCTTCATTTCTTGGATTTCGTCCCTTGCCGCAAGGCAGGCATCAGGAATGTCTAATCAATCCAAAAACAAAACAGACGGCTCCGTCCCTATATATTTATATAGTTTTAATCCTGTAAATCCTGTTATCCTGTCAGAAATGATCATTACCGCACCGGGAAAAACGGGGACTGACTCGCCTTTTTCGGCCCGTAGGCTTTTTGAAAAAGGCGTGTCGGTCCCCGCTTTTCCCGCTTTCCGCGGCCCCCAATTTACCGTACCGGCCCATAGCCGCCGGGGACGCCTCGTTTGGAAAACACGATCTGCCAAAGCTGGTTGTGTCTGGCCCGGAACGACCCCGCGGACATCAACAGGTAGTATTTCCACATCCGGCAGAACCGCTCGCCGTACGCGTCCCGCAGCCGCGGCCAGTTCTTCTCGAAGTTCGCAAACCACGCCAGCAGCGTCTTGTCGTAATCCGGACCAAAATTGTGAATGTCCTCCACGACGAACAGCCCTTCGGCCGCCCCTGTGAGTTGCGCCAGCGACGGCAGCATTGAGTTGGGAAAAATGTACTTGCCCATCCACGGGTCCGTGCAGGTCGTCGACTTCAGCGTGCCGATCGTCTGCAGCATCATCATCCCGTCATCACGCAGGCACTCGCTCGCGATCGACATGAACCGCCGGTAGTTCTTGCACCCGACGTGCTCGATCATCCCCAGCGACACCACCCGGTCGAACGTCTCGCCCCCGAGGTCGCGGTAATCTTGCAGGCGCGTCGTTACCGGCAGGCCCGCGCAAAGTTCCTCCGCAAGCGCCACCTGCTCCCGCGACACCGTGATGCCCGCCACCTCCGCGCCATACGTCTCGCTCGCAAACTTGGCGAACGAGCCCCACCCCGATCCGATATCCAGCACCTTCATTCCCGGCCGCAGCATCAGCTTCCGGCACACCAGATCCAGCTTGTCTTCCTGCGCCTGATCAAGGTCCCCCGCCGTCTTCCAATACGCGCACGTATACACCATCCGCTTGTCCAGCATCGCTTGGTACAGGTCGTTACCAAGATCGTAATGCCGCCGCCCGATCTCGAACGCCTTCGATTTCCGCTGCACGTTCGTCAGCCACGCACGTGCATATTCCGCTATCAGCCGAATACCCCCTACCTGCTCCCCTAACCGCGCATCCAGAACGCGGTGGAAAAACTCATCGAGCGCCGCGCAGTCCCACCACCCATCCATGTAGGCCTCGCCCAGCCCCAGCGTGCCATCCACCAACACCCGGCGAAACACCCGCGGCGTGTGAACCTGTATGTCCCACGGCCGGCTGCCGTTGATGGTGACGCCCGCCCGCGCAAGCAAATCCTGCGCCCACTGAACGTGACGGCCGCCCGCACCTGCGGCCTTCGATTGCGTTCCCGCACCCGTTCCCATTGAAGCAGCGCCTCCACGCCCAACGGCAATAACACCGAAAGCACAGATTTAATGCGCACTTCAGAAAACAGCAATTGCCCGCGAAAAGTGGGGTACAGACACGCTTTTCAAACTACCGAAAATGCGCCTCCAAACTGCCGGAGGCGAAGTCAGTCCCCGTTGTTCGCTCTTGTTATTGTACACCTTTTCAATTCTTTGCGGCGTGTCCCCGAGCCTCGATCTTATTCCCGTGCGCCACTATTTTTCCGGTGCCCGCACCGTCGAGCCGGAGGAATTTCCTGGCACGGCCCGTGGTGCGGCATTCCGTCACGCGGGCGTCCCGCGTGTCCGTAAACCACAACACCCCCGGCTCGGGGTTTGCCGCAGCCGCCACCAGATGGGTGACTTCAAGTTGCTCCACGTCGTCGCAAACCAGCGCCGGCCGACCATCCGCCTTTTCAAACCCGACCTCAATGTCATTGAACGAAACGTTTCTGGCGTGGCGGCAGTAGAAACCGTACGCGGGCAGTTCCAGCAACTCATAAAGCAGAGCCGTCTGGGACGCCCCCCCGGCTTTTGTGGGGGGTGTCCCATTTTTGGCCGCGGCTCCGGCTGAGATCTCCAAGTTCCGATTCGGACTGGAAATGTAGG
>JAPLKX010000477.1 GCA_026387845.1 Candidatus Hydrogenedentota bacterium
AGGCGCCTTCGACTATCACGGACGGCGAGCGGATGATGCTATTGCTGAAGCGGCCCGATTTCATGACGGCCAACAACATCCAGGACGCGATTAACGAGAAACTTGAGCCGGGCGCCGCGTCGGCGTACGGGGCGGGTTCAGTGAACGTGATCATCCCGGAGGAGTACCGGGGCGACCTGGTGTCGTTTATCGCGTCAATCCAATCGATAGACGTGGACAGCGACGTGGAATCCCGGGTGATCATCAACGAACGGACGGGGACTATCGTCGTGGGCGGGCAGGTGATGATCAAACCGTGCCAGATCGCCCACGGCAACCTGACCATCAAAGTCTCGCCGATCCCCGTGGTGTCGCAGCCGCCGCCACTGAGCGGCGGGGCGACGGTCGCGGCGATGGTGCCGCAACTCAGCGTGAAGGAAGAAGACGCGTTTCTGATGCCGGTGCAGGGGACGTCGGCGGGCGAGGTGGCCGAGGCGCTCAACAAGCTGAAGGTGACGCCGCGCGACATGATCTCGATGTTCCAGGGGTTGCGCGAAGCGGGCGCGCTCGAAGCCGACCTGGAGATCATGTGATGTTGTACGTGAACCCGGTCAACCCGCTGCTCAACCGGACAACCGGCTTGACGGACGCCGGAAACGAGGCCCAGCGAAAGGCCGCGCTGCAAGAGTTCGAGCACTTGTTCCTGTACAGCCTGCTGCGCGAGATGCACCAGTCGGTCTCGGTGACGGGCGAGAAAAAAGGCCAGGAAATGCAGCTTTTCGAGGAGATGCTCGACGACGCGCTGGCCGGCGAGATGGCGCGGAACGGGCAGGTAGGCGTAGCGCGGCAGATCGAGCGGCAACTGACGGCGCCGCCGGTTGGCGGTTAAGGGGCCGGGCCGGTTTGCCGATAAATGAATCGAGGCGCGCCATGCGCGAGGAGGCAGGATGGATGCCGTTACGGCCATAACAGGTGCGGGCTCGCTGATCCGGGCCGCCACGGGATTTGTGGGTGCCTTGCTGACCAGGCGCGAAACCGGCTCGACCAATTTCGCGGCCCAGTTGCGCAAGCAGGCCGAGGCGAACGCCGCCAAGTTTGTGCAGGCGCGGGACCGGGACGGGTCGGGCGGCTTGAACAAGGCCGAACTCGGGGTTGATGACCGGCTTTTCACCCGGCTGGATGTAAACGGAGACGGCCAAGTGACGCCCGCCGAACTGGCGGCCACAGGAAACGGATAACGATGAGTAGGCTTTTTGAACGGCTTTGCGAGATGCTGGATGACGAGGTGGAACGCCAGGAGAACGTGCTGGCGGTATGCCAGGCGCAGAGCGAGGCGATGAAATCCAACGACCTCGAGTACCTCGAGGCGAAAACGGCGTCGCTGGTGGTGTTGCTCCAAGAGGCGGCCCGCGCCACGAAAGAACGGTCCGCCGTGATGAAAACAATCGCAGTCGAGCAGGGCCTGAACCGGGAAGGGCTGTTTTTCAGCGACATGGTGGCGGCGGCCCCGGAATCGTTGCGTGGCCGGTTGGCGGAGTCGCACCGGCGCCTGCGTGACGCACTGAAAAAGGCGCGGCCGGTGGCGCTGTCGAATGCGTTGAGCTTGCGTCAAGCGTTGCGAACGATGCGGGTATCATTGGCCGCGGTGACGCCGGAATCTCCATCCGGGGCCGCGTACGACTCGACGGGTATGCACCAGCCCGCGAAGCCGGGACTGGTGAACGTGCTGAATCAGCGGGGGTAGTGGCATGAGCATAATGCGGGTGACGCAAGGCCTGATGGTGACGCGGGCCCTCAGCAATCTCAACTATCAGACGCGGCGGCTGCTCGAGTTGCAGGAACAGTTGGCGACCGGCCTGCGGGTCAATGCGCCTTCCGACGACCCGCTCGCGGCGCGCACGGCCATCGATATACGGCAGACCATGAGCCGCAGTCAACAGTACCTGGACAACATCAGCGGGGCGGATTTGCAGTTGCTCGAGTCGGTCACGGCGATCCAGTCTGTGGTCGACGTGCTGCAGCGGGCCAATGAAATTGCGTTGCAGGGGTCGAACGGGACGATGGATCAGCAACAGCGCAACCAGTTGGCAGTCGAGGCCAACCAGTTGCTCGAAAGCGTGCTGATGGAGGCCAACCACCAAACCAACGGCCGCTATGTGTTCGGCGGGACGCGGACACTTTCGGCGCCGTATGTGCCGGCGCGGAACGCCCAGGGCGAGATAACCTCGGTGGCTTATGCGGGCAACCTCGACCAGATTTCCGTCGGGGTTGCGGACGGGGTTTCGGTGGTGGTCAACGAGACCGGGCAGAACGCGTTTCAGTCCACCCAGGACGTCATGCAGTTGCTGATCGATATCCGGGACAATCTGCGGACTTCGGATCTGCCGGCGCTCCAGCAGCGGCTGGCCGAGTTGAAACGGGGGCAGGATCAGGCGCTTGCATCCGTGGCCCGAATCGGCGCCACGCAAAACCGCCTCGAACGGCTTACCACAAACACCGAAGACCACATGCAGCAACTCCAGGTGGCGCTGTCGAACGCGATCGAGGCGGATTACGCGGAGACCGTGATGAACCTCAACGCGCAGACCAACGCGTTTCAGGCCGCGCTCAGCGCATCCGCCCGCGTGATCCAGCAAAGCCTGCTCGATTACGTATCTTGAAAACGCCCGCAATTTGGAGTGCGGACGCTCTTTGCGCGGCTTGCTGCCGCGTTCTTGCGGTGCAAGCCTCTCCGTCCATTCAGTGTTGCGCTTGCCATACAAGGCCTATCCTGACTCAAAAAGCGGCAGCAAGCTGCCGCACTCCAAATTGCCTGCTTTTATCTCCTTTGAGCGAGTGGTATACTCGGGGCACGCGAAAATGCCGCGAGGAGAAACCAATGTACAGGTTGCTAGCTGCCGCAATGGTATGTGCGTTGTTGTGTTCTTGCGAGGGGACGATGGACAAGGTGATGGCGGATTTCGGCCTGAAAGCGCGGCCCGAAGGCTATGTCTCGGGCAGCGACAAAGTGATGGAGCAGCTTGACGGTGTTGGCGCGACGGAAATGAAGCGCATGAACATGGCCGAACAGCGGGGGACCGTGAAGTTCCAGAAAGAAAGCGAAGTCCGCGGCAAGTATTACAAAGAAGTAAAGAAATACGAGAGATACGTCCCGACCGACGCGCAAGCGGTCAACCGGGCCGCCCTGAGCGACACCGGGTATGCCGGTTACCTTGATTATACCTACCGGATATATCAGAGCGAGCGCAAACCCACCAGCGCCGAGGCCGCCGCGGAATCCGCCACGATACCCACCGACGTCACCGGTCACGAAACCTACCGCTACACATTCAGTTCAGCCGGCCAGTGGAACGGCTCCAAGGGCGAGCGCGCCCGCAACTGAGGGTTTGGGGGATGGGGTTTGGGGTTTGGGGAATTGCACAATGCAGGTTGACCTTATGCAGAGGCGCAGAGATCGCTGAGCGCT
>JAPLKX010000273.1 GCA_026387845.1 Candidatus Hydrogenedentota bacterium
CCTGTTGCCATTCTGGCTCCTGTCTCCTGACTCCTGGATACCTGTTGCCTGTTTATAGTTTTTCAATGCGCACGATTAGTCCGCGGGACCGATCATCCGGCCGGGGTCCGCCAGCTTCCGGAACTCTTCCTCGGACAACACCCCGAGTGCCACCGCCTCCTCGAGGAGGGTGGTGCCGTTTTGATGTGCGGCTCGCGCAATTTTGGCGGCCATGTCGTAGCCGATGTGGCGGTTGAGCGCCGTGACGAGCATCAGCGAGTTCTCGACGTGCGCCTTGATCCGGTCGAGGTTGGGTTTGATTCCGGTGACCGCGTTTTCGGTAAATGAGACCACTACATCCGACAGCAGCCGCACCGATTGCAGGATGTTGTACATGATGACCGGCTTGAACGCGTTGAGCTCGAAATTGCCCGAACATCCCGCCAGCGCGATCGTGGCGTCGTTGCCGATCACGTGGGCCGCCACCATCGTAACGGCTTCGCATTGGCTGGGGTTGACCTTCCCCGGCATGATTGACGAGCCCGGCTCGTTCTCCGGCAACTCGAGTTCGCCAATCCCGCACCTCGGCCCGCTGGCCAGCCACCGGACGTCGTTGGCTATCTTGACCAGGCTGCACGCCACCACCCGCAACGCGCCCGATGTCATCACCACCGCGTCGTGCGCCGCCAACGCCTCAAACTTGTTGGGCGCCGAGCGAAACGGCAGCCCGATGATGTCGCCGATCTGTTTGGCTGCGCGCGTCGCGTAGTTGCGTTTCGTGTTCAGGCCCGTCCCGACCGCCGTGCCGCCCAACGCCAGTTCCGACAGCCGCGGAAGCGTCAGCACCACCCGCTCGAGCCCGTTGTTGATCTGCTGGGCATAGCCCGAGAACTCCTGGCCCAGCGTCAGCGGCGTGGCGTCCATCAGGTGGGTCCGGCCGATCTTGACGATCGCGTCGAATGCGTCGGCTTTCACGACCAGCGCTTCGTACAGACCCTTTAAGGCCGGAATCAGCCGCCGGTGGATCTGCTCGACCGCCGCCACGTTTATGGCCGTCGGGAACACGTCATTGGTGGATTGCGACATGTTCACGTGGTCGTTGGGATGGACCGGCGTCTTCGAGCCCAACTGGCCGCCGAGCAGTTGGATGGCCCGGTTCGAGATGACCTCGTTGGCGTTCATGTTGGTCTGTGTGCCGCTGCCCGACTGCCAGATGGTCAGCGGGAAATGGTCGTCCAGCTTACCTTCGATGACCTCGTCGGCCGCCCTGCAGATCGCCTCGGTCAGGTGCACGGGGAGCAGGCCCTGCTCGCAATTGACAATGGCCGCCGCCTTTTTCACCGCACCCAGGGCCCGGATAAACTCCCGCGGAACACGCTCACTGCCAATCTTGAAATTGGACAGCGCGCGGGCCGTCTGCGCGCCGTAATACATGCCCGCCGGGACTTGGACCTCGCCAAACGTGTCTCGCTCAATCCGGTATTCCAAGAGAAAAGCCTCCCGTCATTTGGAAATATGATAATGAACTAAGAAAGCCCGGTCAATTTCGGGTATGCGGGCGTCCACAATCCGCACATTAAGGAAGGGACATAAGGGACGAAAGGGACATAAACGACGGGGGTCTTTCGAGACCAGCGGTGAAAATAAAAAAGCAGCCGCCCCGGCGCCTTCTCGCTTAGCAGCCGGGGCAGCTAACTTGGCCTCCCCTCCCTCAGTCGGCGCAATTATCTATAATTGCTACCGAATATCCGCATCGAACCACTTTAACAAGGCCATCAACCCGCGAGCCTGTTTCAGCATCGTCGCTTTCAGGCCTTTCTGGCGCAACTTTTCCTTCGCGTCGCGCCGCGATTTCGCTATGATTACACCCCCGACAAACGACTTCTCTTCATCTCCTTCCGCCCGAATCGCATGATATTCATACGTCGGCATACGTTAACCTCCAGGTGCAACCGTCACATTGTAACACGTTGAATAGTGGTTGCCAAGACCTTTTTTGTCAGCTATTTACTGGATCAGTTCACAGTCCCGCATATCAGTCTTAAACAATACAATCGCCTGCGGAGACACCGTCGCGCCACGGACATCCAGCCGGCGCAACCCGGTCATCCGCTTGATAGTCACGGCGGCCGCGTTGCTCACCGAAGCGCCGTGGAGGCCCAGCGACCGCAGCCGCGGAAAATTATTCAATACCTCGAGCGTATCTCCGTCCAGGCGGATGCTGTCCAGGCTCAACTCTTCAAGCGAAACAAGCGGCCGCAGGTGTTTTAATGCGGCCGAAGTGAGCGAGGCCGACATTACCTCGAGCGACTCCAGGCCCGTGAGATGTTCGACCGGCGCCAGCAACTCGTCCGTCAGATCGTTCCCGATCACGACAAGCGTATGGAGCGCCCTGGGATCGAGTTCCTCGAGCGGCGCCAGGTCTTTTCGCGCGTTCTGATCCATCACGAGCTTGACCGCCGTGTTGGCGGGTACATTGATCGCGCCTTTCGCCGGCCCCGCCTGTTTCCATTGCGTCCCGTCCCACGGCCGGAAATGCAAAACGCCTACCGACCGGCTTCCGGGAAACTCGAGCGTGCGCGCCCCCTGCGGTTTGGGTTCGGGCACGGCGGGGGCCGCGGGGGCTGCCTTGGTGGTCTGCACAACGGCCGGCTGCGCGCCGTCCGCCGGCCGGGCCGTCGTCCCCGGCGATTTCGGCCGGAACACAAAGTAGGCCGCCACGCCCAACACGGCTATCATCAGCGCCGCCGTAACCGCCACCGGCGCCACCCAGGTCGGCATCCCTTTCGACGGGGTGTATGGGCCCGCCGACTCGGCTTTTCTCAACTGTTTCTCGAGCGCGAGGAGTTCCGCCTGGGCCCGTTCGAGCTTCTTGGCCTTGGCCGTCTGCGCGTCCTGCAATGCGCGTACCTGCTCGGCCAGTTTTTTCTCCGCCTCGGTAGGCGCCCCTTCCCGCGCCCGGACCGCCTCGAGTTCCTGTTGCAGCGCGCGTAACGACTCTTCGTTCTGGGCCTGCTCGTCGCGCGTCCCCGCCATGCTCGATTCTTTTTCCTCGAGCGATTTCCGCAGCGATTCCAACTCCGACTGCGCCTGTTGAAGCGCCTGCTCTTTCTCCGACTCCTCCGCCCGCGCCTGCTCGAGTTGCGACATAAGCGCCTGCTCCGATTCCGACGCTTTCGCCCGGACGGCCGCAAGCTCGTTTGCCCCCTTCGCGTCGCGCTCGCTCAGCGTCTTCTGAAGCCGATCCAACTCGCGCCGCGCGTCTTCCAACTGGCTTGATTTCGCCGCTTCCGCCGACTGCAGGGCCTGGAGCTCGCTTGTCAGTTTTTCCTCTTTCCCCTGGGCGTCACCCGCGGCCGACCGCATCTTTTCGAGTTCGGCCTGCATCGCCGCCACCTTCTTCTCATGCTCGACCTGGGCGCCGCGCGCCTCGAGCACCGCCTTCTCCTGCTCCAGGAGCGTCTGTTTGAGCGACTTCAACTCGGCCCGCGCCGTTTCGAGTTCACGCGACTTTTGAGTCTCGCCGTCACGGAGTTGGGCCAGTTCCGTAAGAAGCGATTCTTCCGAAGACGAGGCCTGGCTGGCCCGCCCGCGCAACGACGCCAGTTCCGCCTGCAACGACGCAATCCGCTTTTCCTGCTCGACCCGGCTCTTCTCCGCGGCGGCCATATCGGCTTCGCGTGACATCAGCCGGCTCTTGACCGAGTCGAGTTCCGTTCGCGCTTCATCAAGCAACTTCGACTTCGCGCCCTCGTTCGACCGCAGTTGCTCGACCTCGTCCATCAGGCTTTTCTCGAACACCGCCGCCTCGTTGCTGCGTGACTTGAGCTCTTTGAGCTCGCGCTGCATCGCGGCCGCGGCTTGCGCCTGTTCCTCGCGGCTGCGCGATATCTCGGCTATCGCCTTCTCGCGCTCGCCGAGGGTACGTTCAAGCGATTGAAGTTGCTTGCGGGCCTCCTCGAGCGCGGTCGTGTGGGCCGCCTCATTCGTTTTAAGCTGATCCAGTTCCGCCAGCAGCGCCTGCTCCGACGACACCGCCATCGTCGCTTTTGACCGCAACGATTCGAGCTCGTCTTTCATCGCCTGCGTGGTTTTTTCCTGTTCGGCCCGTTTCTGCTCGGCCGAGGCCACCGCCACCTCGCGGTTTGTCAACGCGCCGCGCAACTGATCCAACTCGGCCCGCGCATCCTCGAGCGTCCGCGATTTCGTCGAGTGGTCCGCCCGCAACTGCTCGACTTCCGACTGGAGTTGCTGCTCGGAATTCTGGGCGTGCTGCGCCCGCTGCGCCAGTTCATCCCGCTCCCGCTTAAGTTTAGCGAGCTCCCCGCGATTTTTTGTCGAGCTTTGTTGGGCGGACTCGATGGCCGAATCCCGCTGATGCAGCGTCGCCTCGAGCGATTCCAACTCGCGCCGCGCTTTGTCCAGCGCATCGATTCTCGCCTTCTCCCGCGCCCTGGCTTCCTCGACTTCCGAAGAAAGCGACTTCTCCGAATCGGCCGCGGCCGCCGCCTTCCGCCTCACCCCTTCCAATTCCTGTTGCAGCACCGCGACCGCCTGCTGTTTCTGTTCGCTGATGTGCACCGCGGCGGATATCGCGGCCTCGCGGTCGGCAAGCTGGCCGCGAAGCGCCTCCAACTGGGCACGCGCGTTCTCGAGGTCTTGCGTCTTTGCGCGCTCATTTGCGCGCACTTCCTCGACCTGCGCCAGCAACTGTTTCTCGGTCGCGGACGCCTGCGCCGTCTGCGTCTTGAACTGGCCCAGTTCCGCCCGCAGTTCTTTGACGACTTTTTCGCGGTCGGCGTTGGTCTTCTCGGCTTGGGCGATCGCCGCCTCGCGCTGCGTCAGCGACTGACGGAGCGCCTCGGATTCCGCACGCGCATCCGCCAGCGCCTGCGATTTTGACTGCTGGTCCCGCTGTACCTGCGCCAGTTCGTCTGCAAGCCGCTGCTCGCTGGCTTCCACGCCGCGCGCCTTCTCCTGCAGCGTGCCCAGTTCGCGCTGCAAACCCTCCAGGGCCTTTTCCCGATCCGCCGCGTGACGTTGCGCCTCCGCCACCGCCGCTTCACGGTCCGCCAGCGTCTTCTTCAGGCTGTCCAGTTCACCCCGCGCCTTCTCGAGCGCCTCGGACTTCCGCTGCTCGTCCGCGCGAAGTTGCGCCAACTCCGCGGTCAGTTTTTGCTCCGACGAGGTCGCCCCCGCGGCCTGCGCCTTCGATGCGTCGAGTTGGTTTTGAAGCGCGGACAGGGCCTTCGCCTGTTCCGCGTTCCGTTTTTCCGCCGTAGCGATGTCGGACTCGCGCTGGGACAGCTCGCCGTGCAACGAATCAATCTCGGAATGGGCCTCCTGCAGCGCCTGCGCTTTTGCCTTGGCATCGGCCCGCATTTGCTCGACCTGCGACGCCAGGGCCTCCTCCGAAGAAGCCGTGTCTTCTGCCATGGCGCGAAGCACCTGCAACTCGTGCCGCAGAGACACCACCGCCTTCTTGAGCTGCGCTTTCTCCTCCTCCTCCGACTCCTTCGCGGCGACGGTGTTTTTCAGGTGCTGGGTCAGGACCTGCTGGCTCTCGAGCAGCCCTTCAAGTTCCGTCTTCTGCTCCGCGCTCAAAAAATCCGCCAGCAGAGTCGCGTCGGTGCGGGCCTGCTCGATTCGCGCCAGAACCGCGTCGCACGCTTCCACGGCATCGTCCCGCCGGTCCAGCGCGATAAGGTGCTGGGCGCGCATCTGGACCAGCTTGGTGCTGTTGGGAAACGCCGGGATCAGCCGGTCCAGAAAACCCAGCGCCTCCTCGTACTTTTCTTCCTGGAAAAGGCGCGCCGTGTCCAAAAAATCCCGTTCGGCCTGCTCAAGATTCATGCTCGACAGTTTCCTCGCGCTCTGCGCCGGCGTCTCCGCCAGCGAGTATCGTATATCACACTGCCCGGGAAGGCAAGGAATCCCCGCTCCCTCCGGGGGCAAAAGGGACATAAACGACGGGGATCTCTTCGGATGCCTGAGGAGAAAATGGCATGAGTGTCTCGATAAATGACGTGGATTCGGCGCAATCTCGTTGAAACGGCCCCCGGACAATTTTTTAGATGCGGATTTTGGACCCGTTTCGCCGGTGGACGCGGCGGCCTTGTTTCTCGCATAATGGCCCCGGCTACAACGTGAAAAGGAGTGGGTTATGAAAGCACGGCTTGGAGTTTTTATTTGTCTGCTGTTGATTTTTGGGGTCGCACTCGCCCAGGAAAAGCCCTACAAACAGGTCGAAAACATCGTCTACGAGGAAGCCGACGGCGTCGGCCTCGTCATGGACATCTTCACCCCCGCCGGCACGCCAAACGGCTTGGGTATCATCGACGTCGTCAGCGGGTACTGGTTCTCCGACAGGGGGAAAATCGAAGACCACCGGAAAGCCGGGATGTACGATGTGTTCTGTGGCAGGGGCTATGTCGTGTTTGCCATCCGGCCCGGATCGATCAGCAAGTTCACCGGCGAAGAGATGGTGAAGCATCTCAAAGAGGGCATCAAGTGGGTCAAAGAGCACGCAAAAGACTACGGCGTCGACCCGCAGCGGCTGGCATCACCGGCGCGTCCGCGGGCGGGCATCTCGCTGCGCTCACTGTCGTCACCGCCGAACCCGGCGTGCAAGTCAAAGCCGCCGGCATATTCTTCCCGCCGACGGATTTCGTCAAGTGGGGCGACGGCCCGCCTTCCTACGACCGGATCGGCGCCTTGTTCTTCACCGGCGGCGTCAAGGGAAAGACCGAGCAAGAAATCAACGAGGCGGCGCGGAAAATGTCGCCCGTTTTCAACATCAAACCCGGCCTGCCGCCGTTCCTCATATTCCACGGTGACGCCGACCCGCTGGTCCCGCTCCAGCAGTCTCAAGAACTCGTCGAGGCGCTCAACAAGGCCGGCGACGCCGCCGAACTCATCGTCAAACCCGGCGGCGCCCACCCCTGGCCAACCATCGCCGAAGAAGTCGCCAAAATGGCCGACTGGTTCGACAAAAACCTGTAAGCAAAGACAGGGACAGGTTCGGGGACGGACCCGCTTTTCAGCAGTTTAGAAAAGGCGTGTCTACCGGTGGCTGTGGATATGGTGAAAAAGTGGCAGAAAGGGTGCGAGCCGCAAAAAGATGGTGCCGTTTTTGGCGGCGTTGAAGGCGGAGAGGGAAGCAGAGTTTTGCGAAACGAGGGGGAATTGATTGACAAAACCGGTACGCAGAATGAGAAATTTGTGAATAAATGGGAGTAAAAGACATAAAGAACACAAGAAGACGTTTTTTTTGTTACTTTTTCTCTGCGCCCTCCCCAACGGGGAGGGCGCAGAGAAAAAGTGGTAGGACAACGGGCAACTTTCCCACCTTTTCCTTGCTTTTTAGCGGATGCCAATACATACAAGAAAGATTGCTGCTAATAACCCTGCCGTGCCGAGTGTCATAAATACCGTTTTAAAACATTCAGAATAGCTCCAAGGACGCTCCCACCAAAAGGCAACGCTCTTGGCCTTGTAGATTTCTGTTGTCTGCTCCTCATGGAGAAACAATTTCAGCGGATGCGCGAGCCCTTCTTGATCGTTTAAGTCGGACTTGTTTTCGATTAGTTTCATTGCGGCTTCGGCGAGCTTGATCAAGCACACGGTACGCTGATCAAGCTTGTAAAATACAAAGGACAAAAAAGGGAGTAGTAGTGAAAGGATCCCAGCAGCTGCAACGTTCTCCGTATCCTTTGCCACGGTGACTACGACGCCACCAATGAGTGTGGCTACAACAAGATAGAAGTTAAACGTCTTCATGCGCTGATCAGCGTGAACTACAAAATAACTCCAGGCATAGTCCCTTAATTCTTTCATTTGTTTGTCCATCATACCCTCCACAGATCTAGTCGACAACGGTTAGGCGCCTTTTCCCAAGTGACTACTTAAAAACATTGCTCTGTTTCCCTCCGCCCAGGTCACAGCACGGTGCCCCTATCGTCAACACCAACCCCCGCACATTACAGTCATCACCTCTTGACTGTCCGTAATTGTCAACCATAGTCGGGCCGCGCGTATTGTACGCCGGTTGCACTGCCCATCCCAGGTGGAGAGACCGTAGACGCGGCGTCCTCGTCGCGTTGCCTGCGACCACGCGTCGAAAGTGATAAGCAACCGACGCTCATCTCGCCCTTCTGACTTAAGGCACTTCTATCCTTTCTGGCAGGTGCTCCTGGGAAGAACTCTGCTTGTGTTAAGCCTGAGTATGTTAAGATGCTTTAGACTTGGGACAACTTGACTCCCGAGAGACCTTAAAGGGAGATAGCCATGGAGAGTCTACACACGCGCCGGAAGATCTGGACGCTAAGAATTAGGTTTTATTTATCGGAATTCTTGATGCGGACTATACCTGGCAAAGTACACAAATTCCTGTTCTTTTGCGTACTAGCCTTCACAGTGGGCGTCATATACTCACAGTATACCGAAGGCTATAGAATCACAGGCACTGTGAAGTATGTATTAAGGAAGACGGATGGAACAACTACGATAGAACCCGCAGTGGGTGCAATTGTAAAAGTGGGCGGTTCAAGAGCAGTGACTGACTATGCTGGTGCCTTCAGTGTGCGTTTTAAATCTGAGTACCGGGAGAAAATACCCTTGGTAATCGAGTGGAATAACAGGGATACCCTGCACCAACTGAGCTACACATCCAAGTCTGAGACGAAAGATATAGTCTTGCAATGATTGAAATAATTGCCGACATATGCGTAATCGGATTAGGTCCTGCCGGACTTGCGGCAGCACTTACTCTTGCTCGTTCGTCATTAGCAACATCAACGGTGTGCCTTGAATCGGGGGAGATGATAACAAATCGGAACTGCAGTAGGAGTTGTACTGACTGCGTCACCTCGGGTCCATGCCAGGTGATATCGGGAGTTGGCGGAACCGCCGCGTTAGGCGATTGCAAGGTGAGCGGCATCCCTGCGGGAAAGAAGCTGCAAGAGTTCCTTGACGAAGAAACTTCCCTTCCCGAACTTTATGGGCAGGCTCTGGACTTGATACAGGAGCATCTTCCGCTGCGCAAAGGTCCGGAAGGCAGTTCTTTGGTGAGTGTCTATAGCGAGGAGATAAAGAGCCGAGGATTCACTTTACATTATTATACTTCATACACATACAGTGGCACAGATGCGCGGGAGGGTTTTACTTCAATGTTAAGAAGTCTAATCGCTTCCCGAGTACGAGTTTTGTTGACTACTACAGCAACTTCCATAACGGTTACCGAGGAAGGCTTTAGCGTTAGAGCTACCTCTAAAACCGGCACCATAGTAATTAGATGTAACCGCGTGGTTGTGGCTGTTGGGCGAGCGGGTACAGAATTCCTTCATTCCCTGGACAAGTGTTTTTCGCTCGGCGGGGAGTCCAACCATTTTGAGATTGGAGTCCGCTTGGAGTGGCCGACGTCACTATGGCCCTCACTAGATAAATACCATAAAGATTTTAAAGTGTTGTTCAATCGGGCGCGGACATTTTGCGTGTGCAAGGACGGCTATCTTGTACCCTATCGCTGTAGTGGCAACCTACTTGTTGGTGGCTATCTTTCGTTGGACAATCCAACGGGTCTGACAAATCTTGCGATTCTTGTTCGCAATCCCGCGTTGTCTGGTGTTCGGGATCACCCGACCTACGTAGAAGCACAAGCTCGCATGTCCGAGGTAGCACAAGTTGTTCCCCTGCGGCAGAACTTGCTTCAGTTCATTGGAAAAGACCAGAATGCAGGTGATTGTGGTAACCCATCCACCTTGAACCAGTGGAAAGCGGCTAACATTCTTGCTCACTATCCTAAGGAATCGGGCGAAGAACTGAGGTGTGCTGTGGAACAGTTTTTCGAGCATCTGTTCCCGAGACGCAAGGACAAAGGGGCCGTTGCTGTTTACGCGCCTGCTTTTGAGTATTTTTGGCCACGGTTTCCGCTCATGCAGCATTTGAATTCGCGGGTTCCTGGCCTCTATCTGGTGGGCGATGCATCTGGCAATTTTCGCGGAATTCTACAGGCTTTTGCGTCTGGCATTTATTGCGCAGAGCATCTGACGAGGTTGTGATGTATAGCAAGCGTTATGTCTTTGATGCGCTATATGGACCGGTTTGGTTCCCCGACTACGTTTGGGAGGTTGTTTTCTCCCCAGAGCTGCAGCGTCTGAGAGAAGTACGCCTATGTAACATCAATTCCCTTAGTCTAACGGGTGGTGCTAATACCAACCGATACGAACATGCCCTCGGCACAGCGTATCTAGCGCTGATTTGGCTTCAATCGCAGCAGAGGAATATTAGTACCGCTGATTCCCGTGCACTGGTTATAGCTGCTCTTTTGCATGACATAGGCAGTGCGGCCTTTGGTCATTCGACTCAGTACGTACTTGGTCCTAAATACCGGCATGAATCGATCTATGACATGCTGACTGGGGACTCTCAGACCGCTCAGCCTGCATATCGCTATCAGCGGTTCTTGTTACAGCACGTCTACTTCGGGATGCCACGCCGACTCCCGCACCTAATTGAGCCGAAGTTGCTTCGGTACATAAGCGACATTATTGAAGGCAGGGGAACTTACGGTCCGCTCATAAATGGTTCCATGGACTTGGACAACATGGATAATGTGTACCGCCTAGCTTACCATATGGGTTTTGTGCGCTCTGCCCAAGGAATGTTGGATCTCCTGCCATACCTTCTTCTAAGAAAGGGGAAGTTGGTGATTGATAAAAGAGGAGTACCGTTAGTAGAAGAATGGTACCGCCTCCGTACAGTACTTTACAGGTTTCTTCTGTTGAACCCGGATGAGTTTGCGGCAAAATGTATGCTGCAAGAAGCGCTGGAGTTAGCGCAAGATGAATCTTCTGTTTCTTTCGCATGGCAAGACGTTGACTTTCAACTCGTCGAAAAGCTTTTTCGATGCTCAGCCAAGTGTGCTTCAATCACTGCACGATTGATGCTCGGAGATTTGTATGGATGCGCTGGCATTTTTTCTGTGGACGCACCTGATCTCGATGGGTATTTTCTCGAGCAAAAACGTCGTGAAATGGAAGAGTGTCTCCAAAAGGAACTGCGCGGGCTTGCAGATGCTAAGCTCAAACCTGCTAAAGAGAAGAAAGCAGGTTTGACGCGAGTGCGAAAGCCACCAAAAAACCTTTTGGTGGCCATTCATGCGATAAAGGATGTAAATAAGACACAACGGGCGTTGACTTTTAATTTGGTTGACGGTGGAACAATGACTATTGGGACGGCAAGCCGGCGCTTTCTTGTAGGTGTCTTCTTAAAAAACGCGGATTTGAGCATGCAAAACATCAAGCCAGATAACTTGAGGGCGTGGGGCTTCACTGCTTTGATAAGAAACTTTCTGCAGCGTACTTTTCCAGGAAAGACGATCAAGGACTTAACGCCATATGAAGAGGTCTCAGAAGTCTGAAATCAAGACTCATAATATAGATTCAGCATCCGCAATGTTCCTCCTTAACAGCATCGATTGGAGGTTTTCCACTCCGTTTTCCGTAGGCCGAAGTGGCATTAGGTTGTTCGATTGCCGGAAACACCATTGGTACCCCGCGACTTTTATACCTGAAATTCCATACACCTTAATTGAAATCCTTTCGGAGCCTGGTGCGCGTATTCTCGATCCATTTGCAGGAATAGGCACGACTATTTTTCAGGCAATAATGCTCGGACGGGTGCCGTATGGTGTTGAATTGTGTCCAGTAACTGTTCATCTCATGCACTGCTTGTGGCGTTTATTTGCTGGACTTAAACCGGAACTGTCCGTTGACAAGTATGCCGCTGATTACTGCGCCCGTTACTGTGAGGATAAGGACTATGTAAAAAGGATACTAAAACAGAGGCCCAGCTTTGAAAAGCTGCAGCCCTGGTTCGAACAGAGTACCTTTCAACAACTAGCTTTCATTGCATTGTTGGAATTACAGACAAAGGAGCCTGTAGTTAATTCAGCCATTGAAGTAGCGTTTTCTTCAACACTTAAAGCTGTTTGTGCACAAGACAGAGGATGGGGTTGCATTGCGGATAACGTGCTTCCGAAACCAAAGCAGACGCATCAAATCAAGGATGCAATTGGCCGGTTTAGGCGCAATCTCTCCATTCTGACGAATGAAATCCTGAAAGCCAAGATCTCACTTGACAAGAGGACCTCATTGCTTCTTGAAAGACACAGTCCTGAAGAACATATTTTCCTGAATGACTCCAAGCTAGATATCCCAGTGGAAGACTCTTCAATAGATCTTGTTGTGACTTCTCCCCCGTATCCTTCAATGACTGACTACTCTACGTCTCAGCGTCTCTCACACTATTGGCTGGGCTATGATCCTGCTCAGTTTATCCCTCAAGAAATCGGCGCACGAAGAAAGAGAACCAAGTCCGATGCCTTGTTGTCATACACAAGCGATATGACGGCAGTGTTCAAGATTGTGAGCCAGAAGGTCGTAAAGCGCGGGTTCGTCTGTCTCGTTATGCCCCGCTTTGAAGGTTCAAAACATAACAACGGTCTCAGGAAGCAGGCAGTTGAAGAATGCCTTGCAGCGTTGCCAGGGTATGGCTTTGTTCGCGAAGGGGAGCTAACGCGTTTTCTACCAGAAAGGCGCAGACATCATAATCAGTGCTGGGCAAAACTGCAGCGAGAGGATATTCTTGTGTTTAGGAGAATCTAGAATATGTACAGGGGAATTGTTTTAACTGGTACGCAAGGTTCAGGAAAGATGACTATCGCTAGAGTATTGATGCAATGCGGTAATTTTATGCTTGTTCCTGCTGTCACCACGCGTCAGCGTCGAGATGATGATGTGCAAGGAGAATACTCGTACTTAACAAGAGATGAATTTGATGAACTCGCAAAGTCGGATGAATTGCTGACGAAGGTGACTTACGGTGGTTTCAGTTATGGCATTAGAAAACAAGACGTTGAACAAATCTCTGAGAACAGCGTGCCTATTCTCATAGTCTCTCCCGAGTCCGCACGACATCTTACGGCATCTTTTGAATTGAAATCTGGCTACGAGCATGACAATAAGTACATGACTGTGTTTCTAGACGCGCCCGACGGTTACCTGGGCGAACGACTGGGGGCCCGCGGTGCTCCAACACTCCTACAGAGTGAACGAGAGGAGCGGAGAACTGATAGGGAACAGCAGGAACAGCAAGAACACGCAATTTATTCATTAAGAAACGTTGATGTTGACGATACTGCAAACCTGATTTTGGCATTGTGGGACTTGTCGAGTCGAGGAGGGGTGCTATCTGGTAGGCTTATTCGATTGATGTTGAAATGCGGCATGTTGTTAGATGGAGCGGATTTGGAACAAGTTAGCGGTGCTTCCTATGACTTGTGCTTGGGAGATGAGTACTTCAAAGGAGGGCGCTTGTGTTCTCTGGCAGAAAATAATCCAATTCTTCAAGTTGCTCCCTATGATTACGCTATTGTAACCTCTCGAGAAGGAAGTGTTTTTCCACGCGACATTTGCGCTCGTTTTGACCTATCTAACAGCCTCTTCTGTCAAGGGCTTATCTTGTCCAATGGACCGCAAGTAGATCCCGGCTTTAGAGGGCCGTTGTTTTGTCTTCTCTTTAATACATCAAGCAGTCCGGTTATGCTAAAGCGTGGGCAACACTACGCGACACTAGAGTTTCACAGGCTCATCGAACCAACTGCGCTCTATGCAGGAAAATATCGGGGAAAACGGCTTATTGATTATCTGCCAGCAAACGCTTCACGCGGTGCCATTAACGAACTGAAAAAAGAACTAGAACAAGTGAGAAAGGAGGCTACTTCACTCCAAAACGTTCTCTGGTTATTGTTAACCGTATTACTTGCTATTATTGCTTTGTTTGTCGCTAGGTAAACGACCGGCCCTGCCAGACATGTCGATTCATTTCTCCCCCTCGCCGAATGGGAGTTCTTGTTCTTCGGGGAATGTGGCTGGGGGTTCGATACCGATGACTTCGCATTTGTCGGAATCGCAGAAGATGTCTTGTTCTTCTTTGGTGTTTAGTGAGTGGAAGTCGAGGTGTTTGATACGGGCGTGTGCGTTTTCGTAGGTTTCCTGTGAGATTTCCTGGTATGGGGCTTGAGGGTAGTTGTGGTCGCGGAGGGGTAGGAAGCTGATGGATTTGAGTCTGGTTTCGTAGAGTTCGAGTATTCTGGGGATGTCTTTTGCTTCTTCGGGTTTGAACGTTACGGTTGCGCTGACCTGGTTGTCGGCCCAGTAGAATTGCATCTGGGCGATGTTTTCGACTTGTTCCCAGACGGAGACGTCGCTCTTGGACCGGTCGAAATGTTCGGTCATGACGGGGAAGTAGACGACGAGTGTGTTGTCGCCGTACACGGATTCTTCGACTCGGTATCCGGCTTTTCGGATGTGATCGATGAGCGGGCTTGTTTTGTCGATCCGGATGGTACGCATGTAGTATTTGGAGTGGGCGTAGTGGATTCCGGGTGTGACGCCGGGTAGGAGCGAGACGGTGCCGGATGGTTTGACGCTGGTTTTTTTGATGCTCTCGGGGATGCAGAGCCACTGGGCGTAGATTCTGTCGAGTTTGCAGACGTATTTGTAGCCTTCGTCGCACCAGCGGAAATGTTCGCGCCTGCCGTGCATTTCGAATGATTCGACGATGCCGGACTGGGAGAGGCCGATCCTTCTGTTGCGGAGCATGATGGCGTTGGTTCGTTCGTTGTGTGTGGGGACGAGTGTGACGGTTTTTGCGTAGAGGTATGCGAACTTGAGTGTGCGCTCGTATTCTTTGAACGATTCGTGGAGCGACGGGAATGTCTCGACGAGGTTGCAGATCTCGTAGGATTCGAGGCTCTGTTCGGCGCATGGGTTGGTGCCGGAGACTTTCTGGTCGACCCAGGACTCGCCGTCTTTGAGCCTGCCGTATGCCCGGGCGTTGTCGATCCAGAAATAGCCGGGCTCGCCGTTTTTTGCGGTTTGCGCGCCGACCTCGCCGTAGTCCATGCCGATTTGCGCGGAGACGCTGTTGTTGGATGCCCACCGCCATGCTTTGAGTTTGTCGGGGTGCATCTGCGGGTCTTTGAGGGTGAGGTACTCGGAGTCGGCGGGGTCGCCGAGGGCGAGTTCGGCGGTCCGCCTGACGCCGCCGGACACGACGCATTTGCCGATCACGTTCATGAGGTCGGTGATGTCGGATGAGGTGACGCGCCGGCCGATCCGGGCCTCGAGGACCTTGTCGACGTTGGCGACGCTTTCCATGAGGGGCGCGGGCCCTGGCGCGATCCCGCCGAACGTTTTGATGGGCGAACCCATGGGCCTGACTTTGGAGTAGTCGACGTGCGCGGGGCGCGGGCACAGGCCGACGTAGGAGTCGAGGATGCACCTGACGAGGTCGCACCAGCCTTCCTTGGAATCTTCGACGGCGTAGGTGTCGGCGCCCTGGACGGGCTTGTGGACCTCGATTTTTCCTGCGCCTTTTGTGTCAAACGCGACGCCGACGCCGAGCATCGACATGTCCATGAGGAAGCAGAACGGTTCGGAGAAACTGACCTGGAGTTCGTCGGTGGAGACGAATGCGCAGTTGTTGAGCGCGGCGGACCCCCGGTCGTAGATATAGTCGGTGCCCATCATCCAGAGACCCCGGCCCGGCGGGAGGAACTTGAAGTCCCATATCAGGCGGAACATTTCCTGGGCGGACCGCTGTGCCTTGTCTTTGTTCCAGGGCAGCTTAAGGTTCTGGCAGTGGTTCCATTGGATGGTGTAGCAGCCTTCGACGACGCGGCGTAGGGTTTCCCAATATTCTTCGGTGCGGCCGTTGGCGGAGGCTTTGGCGTTGCCGCCGACGACCCTGGCGTAGGTTCGTTTGAATGTGACGTAACCGAGCGGGCCCCATTTGGGTTGCCGGCCCCGGTATTGGGCGATAAACGAGTCGGAGAGGGCGAATTTTTCTCTTATGCGGAACATGGCGGTTCTCCGAGGCAAGTTGCGCGAAATTCAGGACGGATCGGCCGGATCGGCCGGATCGGACCGATAAGACGAATTTGGAGCCTAGACTTTTCCATGTTGTGTTTTAACCCAGGGGAGGCCGTCGATGATTTCGGTGGTGTAGTCGGCGAACACGTTCGGGTATCGGTTTTTGACGATGTCGAACACCATGGCGAACACGGCCCTGATTTCTTCTTCGGCGGCGGGGTCGGTCCGGCGTTCGATGACGTGGCGCAGGGTGCGCAGGTTGGTAGACCAGCCGATGGTTGTGGCGACGCCTTCGGGGGCGACTCGGCGGAACGCGGACGTGGCTTTTTTCTTGTAATCGAACTTTTGGCCGGGCTTGTCGATCTCGTAGAGGGCGGCGAATTCTTTCTGTACGGCTTCGAGTTGTTCGAGTGTGCGGACGAACACCGACATGCCCGTCTCATTTTCCTCGATCAGCATCGGCAGGTAGGCGGAAAATTTGTCGAGCCGGACAAACCGGAGCGATTCCTGGCTGATCGCCACCCCGGCCCGGTGCCTGACGAGTTCGTGGGTGAACACCCTGCTGACATCGGCGAAGATGAAGTTGAGTGTGGCGTGCTCGAGGACGCTTCCGTGTCCGACCTCGACGATGTGGCTGATGTAGGCGGCGTTGCCCTGTCGGGTGCGGGTGACGTTGGGGTTGAGGCCGGGCTCGAACGACCTGTAGCAGATTCTGCCGTAGACCTCGCAGATTCTCTCGGCGTCGCTGGGCGCGTCGGTGGTCCAGTTGGGTGCGCCGAGATGTTCGAGGTACGCGCGCAGGCCGGGCTCGTCCACGCGCGTCTCGCCGATCAAAAATACCTTAGGTTTTACGAACTCCACGATAAGAAACCTCGCCGCTCGTTCCGCGCATGGCCCCGGGGACCCCCCTCGGGGAATGCGAATTATAGTAGCTGCCGGTCAGATTGTAAAGGGTCCGCAGGCGCGTCGGGGGCGGCTATGTTGGCGGCCTTGGCAGGCTTCACCACAAGATATTGTACACGAAAAAAGCTGGATAGGGGTTTCGGCAGGGGCCTTGACGGGAGGGCGGCAGGTGCGCTAGGCTCGGTCTGCACAACGGTTTGTAACGCACGCGGCGTGACGCCGGTAAGGTGGGTGTAACCACTATCGGACGCGTCGGCGCGGTCCGCTTAATGGAAGGATTTGGGGCATGTCAGACGCACTTTCGACCATTTTCGATCTTTTTCGGTCGCAGATTATCAGTGTTCCGGTGAATAATGTGCTGAGTATCATTTACGTGATTTTGAACGCGATCCTGCTGTTCTTTCAGCCTCTCTTCGGGGGCTGAGAAATTCGGAACGCGGACCGTTCGGAGTAGGCGCGGTTTTCCAACCCGCGCCGTTCAGCACGGGGTAATTGGTTTTTGGGCATATTCGCAATTCGGCTGCCCACACTAAGGCCGCGAAAAGCGGGGACAGGCACGCTTTCTTTAAACCGCCTGCGGGCCGAAGAAGCGCCTCCAAACAGCCGGAAGCGTCGCGAGCCAGTCCCCGTTTTTCGCTTCTGTTATAATTCCGCGATGGAATGCTGTTTTGAATTCGAGGTCGAGGCGCGGGATGCGTCTTGTCATGCGCGTGCGGGGCGGTTGCGGCTGGCGCATGGGGAGGTGGAGACGCCGGTTTTCATGCCGGTGGGAACTCAAGGGACGGTGAAGACGATGTCGCAGGAGGACCTGCGTCAGATTGGTGCGCAAATCATCCTGGCCAACGCCTATCATCTGTATTTGCGGCCGGGGACGGATGTGCTGGAGAAGGCGGGGGGGCTGCATTCGTTTATGAACTGGGACCGGCCCATCCTGACGGATTCGGGCGGGTTCCAGGTGTTC
Source organism: Candidatus Hydrogenedentota bacterium (assembly GCA_026387845.1). Taxonomy (GTDB): domain Bacteria; phylum Hydrogenedentota; class Hydrogenedentia; order Hydrogenedentales; family SLHB01; genus JAPLKX01. The sequence continues at coordinate 17,779 of JAPLKX010000273.1, forward strand.
AGCCTCGATGGGCTGACGAAGGTGACGGATGCGGGGGTCGAGTTCCAGAGCCACCTTGACGGGTCGCGGCATTTCATGAGCCCGGAGAAAGCCGTGGACGTGCAGGTCTCGATCGGGTCGGACATCATGATGTGTTTCGACGAGTGCACGCGTTACCCGGCGGAGGTGGAGGTTGCGGGGAAATCGCTGCGGCGGACGGCGGAGTGGGCTGAGAGGTGCAAGAGGC
>JAPLKX010000123.1 GCA_026387845.1 Candidatus Hydrogenedentota bacterium
GTGGTCTGCACTACACGCCCGAATGAACAGGAAGCCCCAGAAACCAAGGACTTATGGGGCCGCCAAACCCCAAAAACGACCTTCAGGTGACGACTACTGCGGAAAATGGGCTAAAGCGGAATTGCCGGAGGCGGCGTCGGGGTTGTGTTTCACCCAGAGGGGCGCCCAGCCTTGTTTGAGGTTCTCGATTGCGCCGTTCCAGGTGCCTCCTTTTTCGCGGGTCGCAGCCACGACGACGGCGGCATCGGCCAGGCAGTAGATATACTTGTTGCGGGCCATGGCGTTGCCGACCTCGAACCCCGCCTCGGGATTGCAGGGCGAGACCAGCGCCAGGTCGTTGATCATGAGCCCGTGCCGGTATTTGGCGGACGTGGCGGCGCGGAGCAGGCTGTCGGCCAAAACGCCGACCACCGTTCCGCCCTGTTCGAGAGCGCCGCGCATGGCCGTTTCATCGACACCCCGCGCGCCGCCGGATATGACGGAGTAGCCCTGGTTGGCGATGTTGCCGCCCAGCTTGAAGGTGAAGGCGAGGTCGTCGGCGTCTGCCTCGCGCGACCCAACCACGGCGATGCCCCGGCCTCCGAGCAGTTGCCGGTTGCCGCACCCAAACAGCACGGGAGGCGCGCCCGCGTTGAGCCGCTGAATGAGCCGCGCGGGATAATCTTCATCGAGCCGCGTGATCACCCACAGGCCGGCCCGCTGCCACTTCTCGAGGGCAAGCCCCAACGCCGCCGAACGGCCCAAAAGATCGAGGACGCGCTGCACCGTGACGGCGGTATCCGACAAGCCTTTCAACAACCCATCCGGATTGCCGCTGGTGACGAGCGCGTCGATTGGAATCTCGCACTGCTCGAGCCACTGCGCCAACCGGCCGTATTCCGTGGGCGTGAGCGGCATTGGATCGCCGAGGCTTGGCCTTTTCAGCCAGACGGTCAGCAGCATTACGGCTTGAGTTCGCGGCTGGACAATCATTTCAGTCTCCGGCGCTTGTAGAGGCCAGCGCCATCGGCCAAACGGGCCCGCTGCCCGCCTGAAGCAAGGGCATGCAGTTGATCCCTCACGAGAAAGCTCCGATGGCTTTTCCACCCCGTAATGCCTCGCCACTCATGATACGGGACCGCCAGGCGGGAATCCAACGCGATGTGCGTTCCATCCGCCGCCACGGCCGACCCGGCCCTTGCGCTTCGGCCAACAACAGTGGCACATCATGGACATGATGCCCATGCCATAGACGGCCCGCCTGAATTGTCAGGGCGTCTGTTCCAGTTCCTGCGTCAGTTGCTGCCGGTACGCGGCGCCGGATGTCACGTTGGCCAGTTTGCCGTCGCGTATCCAGCACACCCGGTCCGAGACGCCCAGCATTTTGGGGTCGTGCGTCGAGCAGATTACCGTAACGCCTTTTTCCTTATTGAGCGACTTGAGCAGATCGACGATCTCGAGGCCCGTTTTTGAATCGAGGTTGCCCGTGGGTTCGTCGGCCAGAATGACCGTAGGCGTGTTGGCAAGAGCCCTGGCGCACGCGACGCGCTGCTGCTGCCCGCCCGAGAGTTCGAACGGGCGGTAATGGAGCCGGTGGCCCAGCCCCACGCGCTGGAGGATAGCCGTGGCCCGCTCTTCTGCGTCTTTTGCGTTTGTTCCCTGGAACAGCATCGGCAAGGTCACGTTCTGGAGCGCCGTCATCACGGGCACCAGGTTGAACGTCTGAAAGATGTACCCGATCTTGTTGCAGCGAAACCACGCCTGCCTGCGTTCGCTGAGATCGAAGATCGACGACCCTTCGAAAAATACCTGGCCCTCGGTGGGAACGTCCAGCGCGCCAATTTGGTTAAACAGGGTCGATTTCCCCGAGCCCGACGGCCCCATGATCGACAAAAACTCGCCGCGCAGGATCTCGAGGTCGATGCCCTGCAACGCCCACACGGACTCGCCGCCGAGCGTGTAGCGTTTCTTGACACCTTTGACTTGAATGATGACGCCGCTACTCATGGGCGTCCTCCCGTTGGGACACCGCCAGCCAGATCAGATGGCGCAACATGAGCGTCCGCGTAAAATCAACAACCGCCTGCTCGCATTCCGGGCCGCTTTGGCCTGTCCGCTCCCGGATAACTTGCGCGATACTCTTCAACGACCGTTTCCCGTCGATCTGGTCCCAAAACAAACTGCCGTACGCGTCCAGGTTTACGCGAACTCGCCGCTGCATACCCATTCTACGCGCGAGCCGGGCGACAGCCGATCTCCCGGCCTGCGGCCCCTGGATCTGCACTCTGCCCGACGAGTCTTTCCGGGCCTCGACGCCTTCGGCAACCGTGGGAATGGCGTCGAGCGGGTCGCGGTCCGGGGTGGCCGGCGAACCAGGTTGGCGCAGGGTGTTCGAGTGGCGCCGTCGCATCATTTATCTGAACTCCGCGGTGGAGAAATCGATCTCATCGGGCCGCGCCGCCTTGACAATCTGGCCGTCTTCGATCCAGAGGATGCGGTCGGATTTCTGGAGCATGCGCTGGTCATGTGTAGCCGAAATGATCGTAACGTTTTTCTCGACCTTTAAACGGGCCAGGAGTTCAATCATTTCCATTCCGGTTTTCTGGTCGAGATTGGCGGTCGGCTCGTCGGTCAGGATGATTTGGGGGCTGTTGGCAAGGGCGCGGGCAATCGCCACCCGCTGCTGCTGGCCGCCCGACAGTTCCGCCGGCTTGTGCAACAGGCGATGACCAAGCCCCACCAGATCCAGAATGCCCACGGCCTTCTCCCGGGCCGCCTCGCCTTCAAGCCCGGCAAACGCCATCGGGAGCATCACGTTCTCGAGGCACGTCATGACCGGTATGAGATTGAACGTCTGAAAGACATATCCGATTTTATGGCAGCGCAGCCACGCCAACTCGTCCGTGTCCAACTGGGCAATATCGACCTGATCGATGTAGACCTTGCCGGAGGTCGGTTTTTGCAGCGCGCCGATCATGTTGAACAAGGTGGTCTTGCCCGAGCCCGACGGCCCCATGATCGACAGGTACTCGCCGCGGTAGATGTCCAGTGTGGCGCCGCGGAGCGCGTGGGTTTCAACTTGGCCCGCCCAATAAATTTTCTTGACGTCGATGGCGCGGATAACGCAGGGCGCGACGCCGGCGGCCGGCGCCACGAACAGGGCCTGAAGTTTTTCCTTATCGATACTCATGTAATGGATCGTCTCACACGTCTGTCCTCAATGCATTGGCCGGAACCATGGACGCGGCTACGCCGGCCGGGTAGATGGCCGCCACGATGGACAGCCCGATCCCCACCAGCACCGACAGTACGAGATACACGCCCAGTAGAACCCAATCGACTGAAGAAAACACCAGCCCATACCCGTACGTGAACCCGTAGACCGCCAGCGAAAACACCGTGCCCGCCACGCCGCCCATCACGCCGCCCACCGCGCCCATAAAGCTGGATTCAAAGAAAAAGATCCACCGCACAAAGCTCGACAGCGCACCGAGGCATTTCATGGTGCCGATTTCGCGAAACCGCTCCGTGACCGACATCAGCATCGCGTTCGCGATCCCCGCCACCGTAACCACCATCGAAATCAGCGTGATCCAATTCCTGCGAAACTGGGCCTGGGTTTTTTGTTCGGCTATTTTGATCAACTCTTCCGGCGTGAACTCGCGCGCCAGTTCCACAACAGCCACCCCCGGCGGCGACGCCAGGCCCTGAGGGGTCCTCGTACACGCCAGAATTTTTCCCGCGGCATCTTTGAAAAGCGATGCAACCGGCTCGGGCGCCGTCAGCACGTCCGGCAGCGGCCCGGATCCCATCAGCAGCACACTGCCCGCTTGGTTGGCGACGCCCTCGAGGCTAACGTCCCGCCGGCATTCGGCTTCCTCACTTTGCGAAATGGGTGTTTCGGGTGCAGCGTTGTACCACTGGATCGATTTGACCCTGCTATCGATCAGAAACCGGATGAGGCCCTGCTCGTTTTCATCAAGAGGACCCGTCTGAATCACGCCAACAATGCGATCCCGCGGCGGCCCCATTTCGGCTTCAAGGAAACTGGCCATGCGTTTCACCTCAGACCTCGACTGTTCTTCTTGGCGCACGGCGGCGTTGATGGCCTGCCCGGTCAGATTCGAGACGAGGAATGCCGTGCCCAGTGCGACGCCCATCAGCGTGATCAGCGATCGGCCAAACCGGATTCGGATGCCCTGCATCACGACACCGATCGCCACACTTAATGGAAGCCGCACCTGATCTTGAATCATCGTGAAGGTGTCCGTCTAAAAAGTCGCCGCCGATACAGCCGACTTGATTAAGTTCATTGCAATAGTCGCCATGCTGATTAATCCGACGCCCGTGTAATACCCGGCCAGCAGTGCCGGCGCGTTCTGCAAAAAGCTGGTTGTCCCGTACCGTTTTTGAAAATAGTACCGGCCCAGCAGCGCGCCCACGAGTTCGAGAATCCTGTAATGGGGCAGTTCGCCCCACCCGCGAATCATCCCAAACACCAACATCACCGGCAGCCCCAGCACGCTCAGCAGCGCGTACAGGCCCACGCAACCCGCAAAGCCCGCCCCGATCACCTTCGGGTGAAACGCCTTCTTCATGAACTCGCTGTCCCCGATGTTTTTTTGCCCGGGATCTTCGCCGGGCGCGACAAACGTCGCCGAGTACATCAGCGCCTGGTTCTTCGCCATCAGTTCCCAGTTCACCTGCGCGGCCGGAAACGCCTGCGACGGAATCATGTTGGCCTGCCAGATAAAACTCCAGAAAACCAGCGACAGGAAAAACAGGACGGGCAGCGCAACCAGTTCCGTCTTCACCAAAGACCAGAACCGGACGCCCGTGTATTCGTTCACCCGAAACTGCTGCGACTGCCACCCGTAATTTGTCAACGGGACCGGCGCCAGCCAAATATCGATGCCCTTGGCGCCGGAAAGCAGAAATGCCCCTTCTTTGACAAACGGGATCTCGACCCACTGCCCCGCGATCCCCAGCAGTTTCGCGTTCACATAGGTGATGAGCGGCGTGAATCCAAACGCAAAGAACATCAGGAAGAAAAGCATCCCGATGGTTTTGGGCAGCAACGCATAGCACATCGCCACCAGCGCCAACGCCGCCACGCAGTAACAACCCAGCGCCACCCAAATCGAGCAATCGCCGCGGCCCGAATCGGGCGGTTTCCACACGTCGTCCTGCATCTGCCTCGCCAGCGCGTTGGCCTTCTTCTGCGCGGTTATCTGGCGGATCGTCGAGATCACGCAGACCACCGCAATCCCGGCGCCGGCTCCGATCCCGAAGCTCAGCCAGAAGTCCATGTTGGCGGAGAACGTGGTGTTGACCGTATCCATGCCGGGCTGCCACGTGTGCAAGATTCCGGCCCGGTGGAGAATCGGGTTGAGCGTGGCGGTCAGCAGAATCGCGGCGAACGTGCCGACAACCGACCAGAACGGCAGTACCAAACCCAGCAGGATTATGCCCAAATCAAACGTGACGCCCGTGGCGGTGGCCGGCAGAATGGTTTCGGTCAAACGGGTCGTGTCGACGAACGGCGAA
>JAPLKX010000457.1 GCA_026387845.1 Candidatus Hydrogenedentota bacterium
GCGTCGGTAAGTGTAGGTATTGTCGCGTGCCAGAACGGCAGCGCACAGGGCGCCGAATATGTCCTGGGCGAGGCGATGCGCGGGCTGCTGCAAGCCAAGAGCCTTGGTGAGCGGCTAGTTGTGCGGAACCTGGCGGAGAGTTGATCCGCTTTTTCTGACAGACATTGATTTTTGTCACGCCATGCTTAGCGCGCGGCGATTTTTTTTTAGTTCCTCGCTTCAAATTCTGGTGGAAATGTGTTGCATTTTGTGGGCCTGGGGTCTATCATGATTGATCGTTGCGGGGTAGGGAGCGGGCTTGGGCAAATCACCCTTAAACCGCGACTGCCAATCCAAAAAAACATGAATTCCAGGAATGACCTTGCGGGGCGCAGTCTAGTTCTTTTTGAGGAGGTGTTAGATGAGCGTAGTTCCGCAGCCGGAGAACGTGGCGGGCAGCCTGGTGGAGTGGAGCTTGACAAGAGAGGGCGCTGAACCGCAGCCGCCGGATCTGGCTCGAGTCAGCCGGCTTGAACAATTGGAAAAGGCGCTGCGACACAGCGAAGACCGGCTTACGCTGGCGATGTCGGCGTCTCAGGGCGGGTTCTGGGACGCGGTCTGCCTGGGTGGGCGGCGAGTGATGTTCGGCGACGAGTGCTACATAAGTCCTGAACAAAAGCGCATCATCGGATTTGCGGATCACGAGTTTCCCAACTCGGGGCTGGCCTGGCTTGGGCGCGTTGTTCCCGAAGACGTTGCCTCCTTCTACCACGCCATACAGCAGCATTACGACGCCCGCACGCCCTTGTTTCACAGCGAATACCGCATCCGCCATCGCGACGGTACGCTCCGCTGGGTGGAAGCCAGAGGCAAACTGATCCTCGACGAAGAGGGGCTGCCCCGCCGGTGCACAGGCGTCGTGTGGGACATCACCGGGCAAAAAGAAGCCGAGGAAGAGCGGGCGCAATTGCTGGCGCAGCGGGAGCGCCAATGGGGATACATCGAGACGCTGATTGCCAATGCGCCGGTGGCCATCGCCGTGGTCGAGGGGCCGGACTTCCACGTGGTACTGGCCAACCGGCGCTTTGAGTCTTTGTCGACGCACGGTGTTCATTCTCCATTGCGCCAGGTGCTTTCGGACGCGCCTGCGGAATTCTGGGAAGAGCTTCGACGGGGGCGAAACGAGGCCAAGGCCACGGGGCTGACCGAATACGAGGCCACGGGCCGGGATTGCCAGCCGCAATGGTGGAATGCCCGATTTGTTCCATTAAGCGTGGCCGATGGAGTGGCGGACACGGTCATGGTGGTCCTTATCGACGTGACTGAACGGGTGATGGCCAGGCAGCGGCTGGCGGATTTGGCCAAGACCGCCGAGAGCAACTACTCGCAGTTGGAGGCCGTGATCAACAGCATGTCCGACGGCGTGATTATTTGCGCCGCGGAGGGCCGGATTGTCCGCATGAACCCGGCTGCCAAGGAGTTGTTTGGATTTCAGGGGGTGGATGTTCTCAGGACGCTGTCCGACTTGCGGCAGGGGGTCGAATGGCGCGACTTGACCGGGGCGCCCGTCGCGGTCGAGGAGTTGCCGCTATCGCAGGTGTTGTCGGGACGCACCCTCTCCGGCGTGGATATGCGGGCGATCAGAAAGGATGCGCGCCGCGAGTGGATTGGCAGCTATAACGGCGTTCCCATCCGCGACGGCGAGAACCGGGTGACCATGGCGGTGGTTACGGTGCGCGACGTGACGATGTCCCGGCAGCACGAACGCCAGTTACGGGATTGGAACGACACGCTGGCGCAGCGCGTCAACGACCGGACCAAGTCGCTGCTCAAATACCAGTCGCAGTTGCGCGACCTGGTAACCGAACTGGCCAGAGCCGAACAACGGACTCGAAAACAGATCGCCGACGATCTCCACGATGGGGTGGCGCAGGACCTTGCGGCCAGCCACATCAAGCTGCAATTGGCCGGTAAATTGGTGCGGTCGCCGAAGGTGCGGGGCTATGTGGCGGATGTGGACGCGCAGTTGACGAAGTCGCTTATGTATATGAAAACGCTGATAAGCGAGCTGAGCCCGAGCGTCCTTTACGAGGCGGGCCTGGTGGCGGCGCTCAAACATCTTACGGAGCAGATGGCCCGAGCCGGGCTGGATGTGAAAGTTGTCGAGGATGGCGATGCCGCGGAACTGCCCAAAGAGGAAGCCCAACTGGTTTTCCAGTCCGTGCGCGAGTTGTTGTTCAACGTGGTCAAGCACGCCGACGTCAAGCAGGCCACCGTCTCCGTGCGGTGGGCGGCCGATGGCTTGATGATCAGCGTTATAGACCGCGGGAAAGGGTTTGACGTCCACGAGGATACCAAGGCCTCGACGTCCGGCGGCAAGTACGGTTTGTTCAGCATCAGCGAACGGTTCGAGGCGCTCGGCGGGTGGTTCTCTGCCGAATCCAGCCCTGGAAAGGGCACGAACGCGACGCTGTTCGCGCCTATTCGGAACATCCAGATATCGTCGAAGGTTGAGGAGGTTTTTACCGGGCCGCCCAGCATGGGCCTTGCCATCAAGCAGGCGTCTCACATGATGCGGGTCGTCATTGCCGACGACAACAGCGGGATCAGGTCGGGTTTGCGCACCCTGTTAGACGGCTACGCGGACATGCACGTCGTCGGAGAGGCCTGTAACGGAGAGGCGGCCGTGGAGATGGCGGAAAAAATCCGGCCCGACGCTATCATCATGGACATAAGCATGCCCAAAATGAACGGCATCCAGGCCACCCGTGTGATCAAGCGCAACTACCCTGATATCGTGGTCATCGGCCTGTCTGTCCACATGGAGGAGCCGATAAAAGCCATGATGATCGAGGCCGGCGCAACCACCTTGCTCAGCAAGGCCGACCGCCCCGAGAATCTCTATCTGGCCCTGCGCGCGGCACGGGCAAAAGCCCGTAGCGCCACCCTGCCTGAATAGCCGGCCTGCAGACCCGTACCTCTGCAACTTCCCGCCCTCACTGTACATTCATGATACAACGCAAGTTGTTCTTCAAGTCTATGTTATAGTCAACAACCTGTTCTGGTCACAAAAGCAGAGGCAGACAACACATGAGCGAGCCAATTACGGGTGGGACACGCGGCGGCCGTCGTTTTCTGATGATAGCGGGGGTGGTAGTGGCGGTGGCGGGCCTGTACGTTCTGAGCATGGCACGGGGCAAAGTCGAGGCGCCGCCGGCGTCCGGTGTTCCCACCGGCATATTGGCGCAGGATCGTGCAGGCGAGACGCCCGCACCACAACCTGCACCTCAGGATGCAGGCGGGACGCCCGCACCACAACCTGCACCTCAACCTGCACCTCAGGATGCAGGCGAGACGCCCGCACCACAAAGTGCACCACCTGCAGGCGAGACGGCTCGACCCGAGTTGCAGGTGGTCGAGGTGAGCCCGCCGGCAGGCGGCCTGGTCGAAGGCAGCATCAAGATCCGGTTCAGCGAGCCAATCCAGCTTCCTCCCGAAGCGGCCGGGCAGAGCCCGTTGACCATTTCGCCGCCGCTCGAGGGCGAGGCGCTGGTGGGGCCGGATTTCATTGTGTATCGGATTCAGCGGCTTCCTGCCGAGCCGCGAACGTATACGGTTGAAGTTAATCCTCTTATCCAGACGCCCGACGGCCGCCGGGTCAATCACCCCATGCGATACCTGTTCAAGAACTCCAACCGGATAGTCCAGCGGGTATGGGAGATTGACGGGACGACGCTGGGGATGATGTTTGCCGCGGAGGTCGCGCCGGAAACCGTCCAGTCACGGCTGGAGGTTTGGGAACAAGGGCAGCAGATCCCGGCAACGGTCGAGGCGGGCGAGACGCCGCAGATGGTGCGCGTCAAGATCCCGTCGGGCTTGAACGAGAACGTGGAGGCCGTGATCAAGGGCGGGCTGACGGATGTGAACGGCAACGTGATCACCGCTACCGACGTCCGTTGCGGGTACACCGACGAGCCGCCGCTGTCCGTGACCGAGTTGCAATGGGAACAGTATTCATGGGACCAACAATCGTTCCGGCTGGTATTTTCCGCGCCGGTGCATGGCGAAGACCTGGCCAAGGCGCTGAAGGTGACGGACCCGGATGCGGGCGCGCCCGTCCCTTACAACCTCGACACGTACAACACCGCTAACACGCATACCGTCTATCTGGACACGGGTGGAACGCCACCCGCCAAGATCGTCGTGGAAATATCGGGCGATCTGACCGGCGAGAGCCGCGAACGCATCATCGCCCCGTATCAAGGGACGCTGGCGGGCCGCGAACTTAAACTCGGAATTCAGAATACCTATTGGCAGACGCCGTGGCGCGAGCGCGAGGGCATGTCGCTCAGTGTGTTTCTGACGGGCCGGGTTGACGTGGGCGAAATGCGCAAGGCACTCGCGGTCGAGCCCCCCGTAGACAACTTCCGCGTCGAAGGCTCCGGCAACATGTTCAGGGTCTACGGCGACTGGGACTCCGGGGCCTCGTACCGGTTTACGATCAAGTCGGGCCTGCGCGACCGGCTCGGCAGCGTCCTGAAAAAGGACCTGACGTTTGACCTGGTTGCGGATCAGGTGCCGGGCTATGTCGGGTTTGCGGGCGAAGGCCTCTACTACTTCCCGCGCAGGACCGGGTTGGGCCTCCCGCTGGAGACGCGCAACATTGACAAGGTCGAGGTGAAGCTTTACCGGATGTTCCCGAGCAACATTGCGGTGGCCGTCAACGACCTCGATGAGGGCCAGGGCGGCTACGACTTCGATTATCGGTGGAGCGCTGAGGTGGCCAAGACCGAGCTCGCCGTGACCGGGCCCGTTGACCGGCTTACCTCGACGCCGGTTGACGTCGACGCCCTGTTCCCCCAGGACAAGCTGGGCGTCTTCCTGCTGAAGGCCGAGGGAAAAGGCACGCGGATGCGCCGGCCGCATAACGAGGAGGGCGAAGGCGACAACGCGCCCCAGGAATTCACCATCGATGCGAGGAAAATCGTGGTGTGGACCGGGATGGGTGCGCTCGCACACTGGCAATCGGACGAACTGGCCGTATTCGTGCACGACCTCTATTCGCTCGCCCCGCTCCCGACGGCGAAAGTCACCGTCTATTCGACGAAGAACCAGGAAATGGGTACGGCCAACACGGATGCACAGGGCATCGCGCACCTCCGCGCAATGGATAAAACCCTCGGCGAACCCAGGGTCGCCGTGATCGAGCGCGAGGGCGACTATTCGTTCCTCGACCTGCAAGCGCGAGAGGACGGCCGCGAGGCCCTCGATGACCCGCGCGCGGGCCAGATGCCTCCGTACAAGCGCGATGGGTATGACGCATTCATCTACGCCGACAGAGAGCTGTACCGCCCCGGTGAAACCGTTCATGCCCACTGGCTGGTCAGGACGAATTACGGCGACGCCGCGCCCAACGTGCCGCTCGTGGTAACGGTTGTGCGGCCCAACGGCCGCAACCTCCTCTCCCAGCCGACTGTGCTGTCGGAACTCGGCACGGGCGGGCTGGACATTGCCACCGAGAAGGTGTTCCAGACGGGCAAGTACACGGTTCAACTGAACGTGCCTGGAAATAATGCCCCGATCGGCAGCTACCAGTTCAGCCTCGAAGAGTTCGTCCCCAACAGGATCAAGACCGAGGTGAAACTGGCTGAGACCCGGTGGCTTTCGACCCAATCTTATCCGATCGTGGTGAACGCGCAGCACCTGTTTGGCGCGCCCGCGGCGGATCGGAAGGCGGAGGCGGTGGTCATTTTCCGCCGCGGCGAGTTCAAGCCGGACAACTGGAAAGAGTACAAATTCGACAACGACTCGCAGTTCCTGCCTGAGCCGGTGCAATGCGGCGAGGCACGGACCAACCCCGACGGCCAGGCCGCATTCACGTTCTCCTATACCGCCCCTGCAAAGGCCTCGTTTCCCATGAAAGCGCTTGTGGTGGGGAGGGTGTTCGAGCTCGGCGGCAGGCCCGTCAGTTCGATGTCCGAAGCCGTATTCTTTCCCAGCGACCTGTGCCTCGGCATTGCGACCGCGAAACCGGCCGCGGGCCAGGGCCTCGAAGTGCTGGCGGCGGCGGTCAAGTCCGACGGGACCCCGGCCGATCTCGACAAGGTCACCGTGACGCTCGAGCGCGAGGTTTGGAACTACTACGTCAGGCGCTACTACAGCCATCACGAGCCAAACTGGTCCGAGACATTCGAGCCGGTCGAGTCGCAGGAAGTCCCGCTTACGGGCGGGAAGGGCAGCGTCGTGTTCAACCCCGAAGGCTGGGGCTACTACCGCGTCCGTGTCCACTCTGCCCAGACGCCGCAGTACAGCACGGCGTCGTTCTACAACTATGGCGGCGAGTGCCGGGTCGTTACGGGCGCGCGGCCAAGCCTGATTAAGCTGTCGCTCGACAAGGAGTCCTACGCGCCGGGCGACGAGGCGGTCGTGCGGATCGAATCGCCGTTTGACGGTAAGGGCGTCGTGGTGGTGCAGGGCGAGGAGATCCAGGACGTTATTCCGGTGGACATCCGTGACAAAGTCGGCGAGGCCCGGATCACGTTAACCCAGAAACAGTGCCCCAACGTGTGGGTCGAGGCGACGGTGATCCACGCCGTGCAGGAAGACCGCAGGCAGGTATATCCGTTCTCGAGCTTTGCCATGGCCAACGTGCGCGTGCTCGACCCGAAGCGCCTGCTCAAAGTCGAGTTGCCCGCGTTGCCCGTGGAGATCCGGCCCAAGACAACCGCGCAGTTCCAGGTGTCGGTGCACGATTCGGAAGGTGCGCCCGCCGAAGCGGAACTGACGCTCGCGGCGGTGGACGAGGGCATCCACCTGATCACCAACTATCAGTCGCCGAAACCATACGAGTACATGCTGCGGCCGCGCCAACCCGATTTCCGCAGAGCCCATTACTACGACAAGGTCGCCTACGATTTCGACAAACCCCAGATCGGCGGCGACGCCCTCCTGCGCGACCTGCAAAAAAGGCTGCCGTCCGTCGACGAAAACTGGATCAAACCCGTGGCCCTGTGGTCAGGCGTGGTGCGGACGGACGCAACCGGCCTGGCCACGGTAACCATGGACGTGCCCGAGTACACCGGCCAGTTGCGGCTTGTGGCGGTCGCATGCACGCCGCGTGCGGTCGGGGCGCAGTCCGCCGACCTTTACGTGCGGCGCCCCTACATGCTGCGCACCAGCATGCCGCGCTTCATGCTGCCCGGCGACGTTGCGCGATGCCGGGCCGTCGTGTTCAACAACAGCGACTCCCCGTGCAAGGCCACGGTGACGTGGTCGAGCAGCGGTACTATTGCCTCGGGCGCAGGCAGCGGCGAAATGGAAGTCCCGGCGCACGGCGAAAACACGCTGACCGCCGAGTTCACCGCCGCGCAGGCCGTCGGCCAGGGCGAGATCCGCTGGCAGGCCGTCGTGACCGGCCCAGCCGGCGCTGAAGTCGAGCGCCTCGAGGAAGTGGCGCCGATGCCCGTGCGCGCACCCGGGAGCTTCCAGTCGCACCATGAGATGATTGTGTTGAAGCCGGGCGAGTCCCGCGAAATCAAGAACACCATGTTCGTTGACGACCAGCGGACCGAGATGGCGCTGACGGTAGGCGGTTCGCCGCTGCTCCGGCTCGAGAAGGCGCTCGAATACGTTGCCGGCTACCCGTATGGGTGCGTTGAGCAGACCACGTCGCGGCTGTTGCCGATGTACCTGCTGCGGAAAAACCAGTCGCTGATGCCGTCCGTGATCGAGCCCAACCAAATCGACGCCTACATCAAGGCCGGCATAGACAGGCTGTTCCTGATGCAGACGCCGGGCGGCGGGCTGAGCTTCTGGCCCGGCGGCTACCAGGCCTACGATTACGGGTCGGTATACGCGCTGCATTTCCTCACGCTGGTGAAAAACGGCAGGGAATTCGAGTTGCCCGAGCAGAATCTCGAGGCCCTGCAGGACTATGTCCGCGGAATCGCATTTGACCCGTCCATCGGGGACGACTCGCGGCTGTTTGTCCGCGCCTACGCCATCTTCGTCCTCGCGCTGGGCGGCGACCTCAAGGCGGTCCAGCAGATCCAGCGGTTTGACGCCATCACGATGCCGCAGCACGCCAGCTACCTTCTCGCCGCGGCGCTCGCCCAACATACCCAGGACATGGACAGGGTCAAAATGTACCTCGCAAAGGCCCCCAGACACCCGTACAACATCCAGGAAACCGACAGGTCACTCAATTCCGAAATCCGAAACACCGCCATCGAACTGCTGGCACTCGTCCGCATGAACAACGACCCCGACGAGGCCGGCAAACACGCTCAGACGCTCGTCGATTTCCTCGCTAAACGATACTACGGCACCACACAGGAAAGCGCCTTCATCATCACCGCGCTCGTCGAGTATCTGCAAACCATTTCCGCGGGGCTGACCAACGCCTCTGCCCATGTGACGGCCCCGGACCGCCAAGAAACCTTGACGGGCGACCAGGTAGGTAGGTTCAGCCATACAGGGCCGGGCGGCCTATTTACAGTCGCCAACACGGGGTCTGCCGACATCTACATGAACCTCACGGTCCGTGGCGTGCCACAAACCATTGTAAGTGAGCCGGTTAACCAAGGCGGGATCAGCTTGACTCGGACGCGGCTGACCTCGGCGGGCGCCCCGTTTGCGGGCGAAACGTACACACAAGGCGACAGTTATATCGTGAACCTGTCGGTGCAATGTGACCGGCTGATGAAAAACGTCGTGCTGGTTGATATGCTGCCTGCTGGGTTCGAAATCGAGAACCCGCGGCTCGATGTCAACACCCTGCCGGGCGGGAAGTTCAGCGGGGCGGTTACGCCCACGTATCTGGACGTGCGGGACGACAGGATCATAGCCGCGTTCGACTCGCTGGAGCCTGGTTTGCATCAGTTTTACTACGTGGTGCGCGCAGTGACGCCCGGCAACTACGATTGCCCGGCCGCGACCGCCGAATGCATGTACGACCCGTCCGTCGTAGCGCGCACGGCTTTTGGCGCCATCGAGGTAAAAGGGAATTGACCAGCGTAGTAGCGGCGAGAGCGGAAATGTATGTCGGTGGGGTCGCGCTCCCGCGCGACCGGGAGGTGGCGGAGGTGGCGCTTGGGAGGCCTAAGTTGAGGTGTTGGAGCCGCGGTCGAGCAGGAGCTCGACCCCACCGCGTCGCAACCCAAGGCGCAGAAATGTCGGAAGTTGAGGGACAGTAATAGATGATGCGCAAAAGACGCAAAATCATCGCCGGCGCGATAGGCTTCCTGCTTATTGCGTGCGGGGTGGTGATGTGTTGGCCGATGAAGACGTCGCGCTACTTTGCCGTGTCGAGGTCGGGCGAGATCGTCGACCGGAACGGCGCGCTCCTTTATGCCTTCCTCAACCGGGATGACCAGTGGTGCTTCTACCGGCGCTCGGGCGAGGTGGGGGAGAGGGTGCTCGAGGCAACGCTGGCCGTGGAAGACCGGCGTTTTTACAGCCACGGCGGCGTGGATGTGCGGGCGGTGTTGCGGGCTGCGTGGCAGAACTTGCGGCACGGGCGCGTGGTTTCGGGCGCGTCGACGCTGACGATGCAGGTCGTGAAGAACGGCGAGGGCAGGTTGTATCGGCGCACGCTGCCGGGCAAGGTTTACGAGGCGGTGCAGGCGGTGCGTCTGGATGCGCGCGCCGATAAGCCCGAGATCCTCGAGGCATACCTCAACACCGCGCCGTATGGGCTGAACCTCGTCGGCGTCGAGGCGGCCGCCCGGCGCTATTTCGGAAAACCGGCCAGGGAGTTGACGCTGCCCGAAGCGGCCCTGCTCGCCGGATTGCCAAAAGCGCCGACGGGCCTGATGCCGCTCAGAAATCCAGACAAAGCCGTACAGAGGCGCAACTACGTCCTCGGCCGGATGCTTGCCGCCGGATTTATCACGCCGGCCGAACATGACGAGGCGGCGTCGGCGGAACTTGGCGCGGCGTGGCACGATTTCCCGGCGATGTCGCCGCATCTGGCGATGCAGTTGCGCGAACAGGTGCAAGACGGCCGCCGCGCCGAGGTGACGCTCGACTCCGCGGTGCAGCATACCGCCGAAGACCTCGTCGCCCGCGCACTCAGACGCCACCGGCCCGAGATCTCCAACGCCGCCGTCATGGTGGTGGACGTTTCGTCCGCGGAGGTGCTTGCGCGGGTAGGCCTCGGTTTGGCTCATAGGTGTTCGAGCTCC
>JAPLKX010000037.1 GCA_026387845.1 Candidatus Hydrogenedentota bacterium
GAACTCCGACCCGCCGGCCTCGGTGTTTGCAGCGAGATCGATATGCTCGGCGGCCTTTTGCGGGTCGTTGATCGCCTCGTACGCTGCGGCGATAAAGAGGTGCGCGCGCGCGGCCGGCGGGTCCTGTGCGGGGCGGTCGACGCCGAGGTTTTCGGGGTATTCGAGCGCCGCCTGAAATTCGCGCAGGGCTTCCTCGGGTTGCGCCGCCTTCAGCAATTTTGATCCGCGCAAAGTGTGCGCCTCGACGTAGGTGTCGTGGATTGCGGTGCCGCCCTCCCATGTGGCGAACCGCCGCCCCTCGAGCATGGCGACGGCTTCGTCGTACCGGCCCGTCTGCACAAACAGATGGATCTGGCGCGCCACGAGATCGCTGCGCTTGTCCGTCGTTTGCTGGTTCTTGCACAGCAATGCGAGCCGCGTCTCAGCCGGTGCGCCCGCCGACGCATAGAGTTGATCGAGTTCGTAGAACACGCGGGGATCGTTGTTGTCGCAGGCCACCGACTGCTCGTATTCGGCGATGGCTTTCTGATATTGCGCCTCATCTCTCGACCAGGCGTAGCCGAGATTGCGATGCGCGGTAGCGAAAGATCCGTCGAGTTCGCACGATTTTTTCCACGCCTCGACCGCCTGTTCCGGCTGGAGGTCGTAGAGCAGATTGCCGAGGTAATACCAGGCGCGGGCGTCGTCGGGCCGGGCAGTGATGGCGTGGCGCAACACGCGGATCGACTCGAGCCGGAACGGGAAACAATACGCGGGCGGCATGCCGGCGGCCCTGCGATAATGTTCGACGGCGCCGGCGGCGTCTCCTTTTCGTGCCATGTAGTAGCCGAGGGCGTAATAGAGCATCGGATAGGTTTCGGGCGTTTCGGCGCCGGCTCGCCGCTCGAGGACCTCCGCGGCCTCGTCAAACAACCCCGCCCCGGCGTAGGCCGAAGCCAGCTCGAGATACGACTGGACCTCGTCGCGCATCAGGCCGGCCAGCGTGTCACAGGCGCGCCGCGCCGATCGATCCTTGCCCCCCGCTTGTTCAGCGAGTATCTGTTCGTTACCCGCCCAGAAATCCAGCGGGTCCAGATCGAGATTGGCTTGGGCCTGCCGCGCGGCGTCCCCCGCGCGCCCAAGATGACGCAGCACGGCCGCACGCAGGTCCAGCGCCTTCGGGTCCCGGGCGTTCGTCGCAATGGCTTCATCCAAATGCTCGAGCGCCCGGTCAAACCGCCCATTGCGGCAATCGATTTCCGCAATGGAAAAGTTCGCCGCCGTGTGCCACGCCGAATCCCACGCCGCACGGTTATAGGCGTCGTACGCCTCGTCGAATTTCTCCTGGCCGGCCAGCGCCACGCCAAGATAATAGTGGGGTTCGCCGTCACGGGGCCGCGTGTAATTGTAGGTGAGGCGCATCACGGCTTTGCGCAGGCGCGTTTCGGCCCGCTCGTACAGGCCGCGCCGACAGTCGTCGATGCCGAGTGCCACGTTGGCGCGGACATCGTCCGGGTCGCGCTCGAGCGCTTCCTCATAGTACGGATACGGCTCCATGGCCGGGTTGTAAAACTGTTCGAGCCGCTGGCCGGCCAGATCGAGTTCCTCGACCGTCTTGATCTCGGCGGGCGGCGGTGGCGGGACGACGGGCTCGGGCATGGGTTCAGGTGTGACGGCCTTGTGCTGGTACGCCACGAGTTCGGCGCCGGCCTCGTCGTAGAGCGCCGCGCGCAGATCCGTTTCGGCTGTCCCTGCCGGCAGCGAGATCACTTCGACGAACGGCGCAGCCGGGTCGATGGCAATGGTCTTGTCGAGAATGATCGAGCCTTTGACGGCCAGCACGGCGCGCGCCATCGAGTGTTTCCCGGCCGCGTTGAACGCAAGCCGCGCCCCGCCTTCGGGCAAGACGGTGAGGTTGACGGCGGCGTCGCGGGTGGCGTTGCACACCCCATCGAGATCGCGCAGCGGGTACCAACTCTGCGTGAAGACTTTCGTCTCATGCGGCTGAATCCAACTGTAATCGGGCTGGTTGTCCGACCAGGCGCCCACCATGATTTCCGCGTAGGGCCCGTCGGAATCGGTGAGTTTGACCCGGTCGCCGGTGGATTGGGTGCCCCACGTCCACAGTTTCATCCCCGGCACAACGTGATGATCGGCGACGTGAACCACGCCCGCGTGCTTGTCGTGGTCATAGCCGGCGAAAAAATCCTCCTGGGCGTTCCAGGCGAAAAACGAGGTCGCCCCCGCGTGGCTTTTCCACCAACTGACATCCACGCCCGCCGTGTAATCGACGTTGTTGAACGTCTCGTGCGAGATGGGCCAGTGCGAGAACTGGTTCTTCCCGTGAAACGTGGCAAACTGCGTGCTCGGGGGGAAGATCACCTGGTAGCCGGGCGTGGCGTGAATGGCCACGTTCGCCCAGTACAGGATCGAGTTCACGTACGGCGTGCCGTTGAACAGCTTCACCGTCACATCCAGCCGCGACTCGCCCGGGTGGAGCGTCATGCCGATGAGCCACGTCATCCGGTGGCGCCGCTCGGTTTCGCCGACCCAGATCGTCTTGCTGCCGTCGTCGTTCTCCGCCAGGACGTAATCCACCGGCATAAACGTGGTGTTGCGGTGGTGGTGAAACACGCACCACTCGACCCCGCCCGAAATCCACGCCCCCAGCATGCCGATCAGATCGGGTTTGATCACATGCTGGCGATAAAAGAAGTGATGGTCGTTGGTTTTATCGTAGGCTTCGAAGATTCTGCCGCCGATTTCGGGCAACACGCAAAACCGGACGTACTCGTTCTCGAGCCACAACGCCTTGTATGTGTGGTCAACCTTGTTCTGCGTGAGCACGTCCAGCATCGGATACGGGTACACGGGCCCCGTGGCCCCCTGGTACCCGCGCCCATCGAAAAAGCGCGGGTTAATGTCGCCCGGCGCCACTTCATAAGTCGGCAGCGTCAGGCCCTCTTCCCAGACGCGCACGTCCCCCGCTGCGTTCGCGGACACCGCCGCCAGCACACCCGCAAACGCAAGCCACAAGACGACACTCCGCTTCTCAATCGGCATGACTCACCCTCCTTGTCGAAATCGTGCCACATTGTAGAGAAGCCGCGCCCCGCAGTCTATTGCACCAGACGAGTTGGTTCAGCGGCTAGGCCGAACGCGATGCCCCGGAATGAGTGATCGCCTTCCTTCGGATTACCCGATCACCTTCCTTCGGACTGAGTGATCCGCTTCCTGCCGATTGCCCGATCTGTTTCGCCGGAATCCGCATGTGCAGACACCGGGTCTTTCGGGAAAGAACAGGAATACTGGTCTCTTGCACCCTAATACGTTATTTATCCTCGGCGAACTGGCAACCGTGCGGAATAAACAGGCCGGACTCGCCAAGTGGATAGGTCGCTGAAGGCTACTTCTCGGGCAAGACTACGTACAAACATACTGCGTCAGGGAAAAAGTCGAGATTGTGTCTTAACGAGGTACCGGATTTCGAGCAATAATTCGTCCAGGCGAGACGACATGATTGGCGCTGTAAATGAAAGATTCAGACAGAGTTCGCCTCAGATCCAGTTCAAAAGCGTCCAATTGAGAGTTTCTCATCGCAGACATCTGAACTGGTCTCTCGATCGTAAGAATCTGCTTCTTCGTCTGTGCCATGGCTACGTTCTCCCTCGCGTTAGCCTATAAACCTAAACCGTTCTCACGCAACTTCTATGCCACTTGACGGTTGGCTATCTATCCCGCCAAGAATGAACACGTTGTGTCAACAACTATACACCATACCTTGACACCTAAACGGTAAAAAAACGGAACAAGATGACAAAAAACTGCCCTTCACCCACAGTTTTTACCATTTACGCACTTGTGTCCGCCCGGTAAGTTACCGTAAAGTTCGCCGTATAGCCGTGGGCACGAAATCCTTGGGCGACAGAACTATCTTTCGTAATGCGGCGTATTTTTGCCATAGCGTCCGCCTTTTCTTCCTCAGTCGAACTTATCGCCTGGTATAGCCAACCGTCGACTTCTTCCAACACCAGCCCATTCAGAGCGCCAATCAAATGCTCACACTGCGGGTACGGTGCGGACAGTCTCACCGCTGTCTCCTCGATGCTCAAAGGTCGCTTCGCGGCCTTTATCGTGCTCCAGATGGCAAGGGCGAATGACTCCAGATCGTCCGTCCAGTATGTTCGGCTCCCGCTTGCCCACTCCGCAACACGCCGCCAAGCCCCATGCGGCTCGGGCCAGGGATGCACACCCGAAGACCATATATTGCCGATGGCGTTGCCCAACTTTATGTCGGCTCCACGCGGAGATACCACCATAATTCGATGATGATCGAGAGGTAGGCGAAAAGTCCCCTGACTGTCAAGGACTTCCCTCAAACGCCCAGCTGCCTCACGGGTCTCATCCACGGCGCCGAATTTTTCGAGGAGCCACATGAAGCTCTTGTGAGCGTTGCGAAGACAGAGCACACTAAGATCGCGGGCCCACCAGGCATTCTCTTGTCCTACATACGGGTATGGATATGCAGGTGCTACACCGCGAAGCTCCTGGGGTTCGACCACAAGCCGCAGCGCATAACCTGTACCGGGTTCAAGCAGGCCCAGTTTGAGTTCAAAAAGCGTCCCAATGCGTTTCATAAGGCCAACTACGTCGCCGTATATATGACTTTCAAAACCAGTAGGCCCCAACACCGAAGGAACCTCCGGTCCAGGAACCAACACTCGCCCGCTAAAAGGCGCGATCTCGACATCAACGGGTCCCCTGGCCCCGTCATCCCCAACTGAAACCAATACGCTTACGTGCCCACGGTCTTTGTCATACGCTGCGTTCCTGCCGAACCCAATCCCGTAAATGATTCTGTCGTCATCAGTCTCACCGGGCGCGTCTTCGCAGGTGACGTTAAGCGTGCCGTTGGGTTCGTCTATGAGTACATGCGGCGAAATACACAGGATATTGGCTCTAGGCCACCGGTCTTCAAGGGAAAAGAAGACGTCATAGACTTCCCGAAAGGTCAGTTCTCCCTGTTCATTCTGCTCGATGAAGACGTATTCCCCAAGAAAACGAATCCTAAAGTACTCAGGAGCCAAAAAAGAAAGACACACTTTTGAGCTTACTCCTTATGGTTGCGCGACCCGTCAATGAATCAGAAAGACAACCACGCCCTGCTCGATAGCCCATAATACAGAATCATAATTCACACGAGCAAATAGGCATGCCCAACATGTATAAGCACTCCCTTTCCAGTTCCCACCTTCAGAAGTATAAGAAAGACGTTCGCTCTTGTCAAGTATCGCCGGCCAACAGGCTCCCCTCTTGTGCCAAGATCTCCCTGAATTGAGGCCAGGGAAATGGGGGCAAACAGGGGGCGCAAACAGGCGCAAACAGGGGCGCAAACAGGGGACAGCCACCTATTGTTTCGAGCGCAAACGGAGCGCAAACAGGGCGCGAACAGGCGACAGCCACCTATTGTCTCGGGGGAAACCCCTCTATTTTCCGTCTCGGAAAGTCTTTCCCGGCCAGGCAATTCACATTATGCCTCATACAGAAGGACGATGATCACGAGCAACTTCAAGAAACACGGGACAGATTCAGACCGGGCTCAGTCTTCATACTTGAATGACACCTTGACCCTCGCGCGATAGGCGACAACCTTGTTGTTGTCGACCTTCAAGTCTAGTTGGGCGACCTCGGCGACGCGCATGTCGCGCAACGACTTTCCCGCCTTCTCGACGGCGTTTTTTGCAGCCTCTTCCCATGAATTCTCGGAGGTGCCGATGATCTCGATGACTTTGTAGATGCTCTCACTCATGTTCATTCCCCTTCCGTGGCCGGGTCGTACCCGGCGGCTGAAACCCCATGCGGCCACATCTTCGTACGGGATCGAATCCAACAACGAAGCCCAAAGTAAACATTGGACCGCCACCTATTCTAACTCAGTAAACAGGGGGTAGTAAACAGGCAGGGGACACCTATTTTAACTCGATGATCGAGATCACGGCGTTGCCCTTGGCTTCCTGGTTGAGGTTCTGCGCCCCGGTAAGAACGCGCCCGTCCAGCGTCATGTTCAAAAAATGGTTACTGTCCCCAATTTTCACCAGGTCCTGACAGGACTTTTCTCACGTTCAACAACAGCGGCCGGACCGTGCTCGATCCGGCCTACTTCGCTGGAGTTCGCAGGTCTTTCACCGGCGTGTCCGGTGGCATAGAAATGCGATCCGGATTGATGACCTCACCATCCACGTAGAGAACGAGCTCGATCCGCGCTTGCTCCAACGGCCACTGCAGCGAGCCGAGTTTCTCCGGGTCTTCTACGATCTTCCACTTGCCCTCTTGCTCGGAAAACGCCACAAATTGCGGCAACTCGCCTTTAGCGGCGCGTTTGATGTCTTTTGTCCAGGGTCCTTTGTGCAAATACGACCCGTCTGCCTTCCTTTTGTACGTGCCTTGGGTGGGGCAGACAATATGGACTTGGGGCGGGGTTGCCTGGGTTGCCGCCACAAATATGATGGGCGCTTTTTTGCTTTTCACTTTAAGCAATGCGGGCCAAAGGCGGTTAAATTCCTCGGCGCTTTTGAACTTTATCTCATAGACAGTTGCTGTCGAACCGGCACAGAGTTGTCCGGTGTTTGCCCGTGCCCGGAACGGTTCCAACTCCGACGGCCACATTCTTGGCCATGTGCCTCCCCGCTCAACTATCATGGCCGCAAGAGCGCTGGTGCAACACAGCGCAAGACAGAACGCAACAATCAGACACTGACAACGGCGCATGAGCGTAGCCTCCCTCTTGAAAAACGTTGTCACTTCACCCGCAATTCCACAATTGAAATCACGGCGTTGGATTTCTCACGCAGGTTTTGCGCTTCGATACGCACTCGTCCATCCTGTGTCATTTCGGGCGTCACCGGCGTCTCTACCCACTGGCCTTCATGAAAGTTTTCGAACTTGCCGATGCTCGAGCCGTCCACCCGGATCTCTTCTTTCCGGCCGCCGCCGAAATTGTCCGGGTCGATAATGAACAGGCGTAACACACCTTTGGCGCCCGATGGCACGGCCAGTTCAATCGCAAGCGTCTTCTCGCTGGCCCGCGCATGATACACCTTGGTCGGCCATCCCGCCCATTCGTACCCATCCACCTTTCCCAGCGCGAATCCCTGCTCCGCGTAAATGACCTCGCCGCCCGGGCGCCCGCACAGCATGTAGAATTTGGTGCCCTGTGCCTTCAACTCCTCGGCCGTCGGCATCTGTTCCACGTTGGGCCACGCCGGGTTATCATCTGCGGCCGGCTGGCGTTGCGCCAAGGCCGGCAGCGGGTCCGCGCCCACGGGTTCCGCCTGGTACCAGTAGCACACACTCGACAACTCGTGCCAGTAGCCTTCCGTCCCCACCATGCCTTTGATGACCTCGTTCTCGTTCTTGCCGAAATCGATCGCCACCTTCAGCGACTTGTTGAACGGTATGGCCTCATTCAGGAAGAACTTGTAGGCCGCGGCGCCTTTGAAATACTTCCGGTAGCCGCTGATCAAGAACTCGCTCTGCGTCTCGGGAAACCCCCAACTGAACCCGAACGAATCTTCGATCCCCTGCAACTCGACCGACGGCGTCTCTTCCCCGTCCACATAAAACATCTCGTTCATATCCACCAGATACGCGGGCGACCCCGGCTTCCGCACGGTCACGCTCCATCCGATGAATTTTCCCCGGCCCTGAGTCTCGAGCGCCGTGTAAGCCTCTTTGCCCAGCGGAACGGCCTGCTGCCGCCAGTTGGCGTGAAGATAGCCGGCCCCTTCAGGAAAACGCTCGAGCTTGCGGTACATCACGTAGGAGTAGCATGGCATCTTTGCCTGCAGTTCCGGTCCCGCCTTCAACTCACCGTCGTAATACAGTTCCACCCGCGCGGCCCGCCGGTACGGCATCGGAAAATACGCATTGAAACCCCGCCGCACATTGAGCACCGCCGTCTCGACCGACTCGTACTGGCCCGCCGGGTCGCAGAAGAAATCCACGAGCGGGCAGTTCACGCTCGGCTCGGTT
>JAPLKX010000527.1 GCA_026387845.1 Candidatus Hydrogenedentota bacterium
ATGGTCGCTACAGGACCCTTCGGCCTTGAATCAGCCGAACCAGTATCACGATGACCGCAATGACCAAGAGCAAGTGTATAAACCCGCCCATGGTGTACTGGGTGACGAGACCAAGTAACCACAGAACAATCAGGATTACCACTAGTGTTTCGAGCATTATCACTTCTCCCATTCTTGAACAGGGTTTGTACCGGGCAGTTTCTCTGCTCCTCGAGCGGGCTCAACAGAGCGGTTGCCCATGGAACCAGAGAACGGCGCCGTCAGCCGCATCTTCAAAGGCTCTGATTCAGATCAAACGACGCTGAAATCACATGGTTTGCGGCCACGTTGTTGAATGTATAACTGCTTGAATTGTCGTGATAGAGGTCAGACAGTGCTCCCACTGACCGGCCGTCTACCAGGAGGTCCGCAATCCGGTAGCCCGTGTTCGCCGTGGCGATGAAGGTCTGGCTGGACCCGCGAGATACACTGGTTCCGCCCGCCGGGCTAATCGAGCCGCCCAGCTCCGCCGACGCCGTAATCGTGTGTGGCCGCGGATGCTCGTTTGCATTTTGGCCGGCTGCGTTGTGAACGTGTGTGCCGCCTTTTTCGATAACTCTTCCGCTGCCTTTGACGGTGTTGCACGCGAGCGCACCAATGCCTGCCAGTGCGCATACCACCAGCGCCACCACCAATGCAGTCGATGTCTTCATGTTGATATTCCCTTTATGCCGGAACTTGCCTGGCGGATAACTCTCGAAGAAGCCGGAAAGGCCCCGGCTCCTTCGACGAAGTGTTGACACTCGATCGGCAGCCGATGCCAGGATGACCAAGTGTTGCGGGCCGCGTTGTCATCAGCTTGGATTCACGGTAAACAACGCTGAAATCGTATGATCTGCGGTCACGTTGTTGAACGTATGACGGCTTACCGCACCCACGGACTTGCCGTCAACCAGCACGTCCGCCACGTGGTAGCCGCGAAATGCCCTGACGACGAAGGTCCTGCCCGACCGGTGAGACACGGGGGTGCTGCCCGACGGACTAATCCAGCCGCCCGGCTCCGCCCATGCCGTAATCGTATTCGGCCGCGCGCTTTCGTTTTGGGTGTCGTTGGCGGCTTTTTCAATGGCTCGGCCGCCCCTTTGTATGTCCTTTCCGGCGCCGCGGAACGTGTTGCAGCCGAGGACACCAATGCCTGCCAGTGTGCAAACCAGGAGCGCCACGAGCAATCCAGTTAGAATCTTCATTTCGATGTTCCTTTCATGTTGGACGTTGCCCTGGCGTTATTCTTCCAGGGAGTAACTTGCCGGACACAGGGTATAGCCCCTGCCCGTTCGACGAGGTGCTGGCGATAGGATCGCATATCATCTCTCTTTGCTTTTCTTGTTTTTGTTGTTGTCTGAACTGGACGCGCGTTCCCGGGGCGCCTTTTGTTTTCTGGTTTCAGTTCGATGCGGTTGCGCGTTGGATTCCGGTTTCTTCTGTGACCTGGGGGTCTCCGGCTGCACCGCGACCTTCTGAGGCTTCTCTTGCCGGCCTCTGCGTTCTACCGCTTGCGGTTTCGGCGCGACTGGCATGGGCGGTGGAGTCCTCGCGCCTTACACGTGCTCGCTCGGTCTTGCCGCAACGGGAGACACCGGCAACTGTATTCTGAGGGGCTGTGCGGTTTCACGGACCTTTTCCGGCTTTCCGACAGCCTTCGGAGGAGTCTCTATCCTGGCGCGTTCGAATTGGAGTTTGTGGACCTCCCGTCCCCGCGTTTCGATCTGCTTGCGCTCGTCCATATTCACGGGCGTGAAACGCACAGGCAGTGTCTTGCTTTGTACGGCATCGGTGAGACTCCTGCCGAGGATGACGCTCTCTCGGGCGCCGGTTCTCTGGCTGTCGACCCCCTTAGGCTGGAGCGCCAGCGTTCGGGGCGGGCGCGCGTCTTCATGCTCGCGGCGATACCTGTACTGTTCGTCGACGTGCACGTCCCAATCCGGGTCCTGCTGCAACTGTCGCGAGCGATAGTGGGCGTAGATGGGGTCGTCGCCATAGCGCGTGACCTGCTTCGAGTACCACGGATAGAAACCCTGTTCTTCGTAGCGCCGGTCATAGTAATCGCCGTAGTAATAGTGGTGCGATCTCGTCTGGACGAAAAGGCTCGAGAGCATGGCGGTCAAGTCAATGACGATGCTGGGCGAGTAATAGTAATTGGAACGCCTGTAGACCGGCTGCTCGTAGTAGACGGGCGCGAACATCAAGCCGCGATGGACGATGTCGTGGTCCCAGTAACCGGGCACGTATACATAACCTCTCGGCGTCCACGTGTAATGT
>JAPLKX010000257.1 GCA_026387845.1 Candidatus Hydrogenedentota bacterium
TGTGCAGGATGTTTGGTGGGAAGGAGATCGAAGTCTGCGCAGGGAACGTGTGGACGCCACGAGGTTCGGCAAAGATGAGAAGCCTCTGAAGCAATTGTTGATATTGGATGGCCGTACCTGGAAGAAATGGAATGACGGCGTGTTTGTCGAACAGGAGAAAACTTCCTGGGGGTATGTAGATGGTTACCTGCACCGGAACCAGATGGCGGCGCTCCGGGAGCGCCGGCCATATATCCTGAGCTTCTACGGCCACTGCGAGGTCGACGACGGGACGAACGGGTTCAGCCGCATCTGGGGCGAGAGCGGGGCAGAAGTGCGGTTTGACACCGCCACGGGGCTATTGACCGAGCAACAATTGTATGAGGGATACCGCCAAACGTTCACGTACCAGAACATAAACGGGACCTGGTTTCCAAAAGAAATTGTGTCAACGACCACTTATGACGGGAAAACATCTCGTGAGGTATTCTCGAGGGTGGTGCTGAACGAGCGGATGGACGAGGCGCTGTTTGACGTGGACAAACCTTTTGACAGGATAACAGGATGGACAGGATTAAGATGAATTAGTTCAAACGCGGAACATTAAAACGTGAAACGCATATCCTGTTAATCCTGTAATCCTGTCAGATTGGGAGGCGCTGGATGAAGGGGAAAGTGGCCATTGCGTCCGGTGTAGTGGTCGCGACAACGTTGATCGTTGTCTTAATGTGTGTTTCTCCCGATCGAGCGCCGGTTGAAACACTTCAGGCAACAGGACCGAAACCGGCGCAAGCGGTTCCCGAGCAGGCCGGAACGGCTGTTTCCATCCAGGCGGGCCCGGCCGCGGCCGAACCTGCGCCGGCGTCGCCCGCCCGCCTTCCAACTGAAGAAGAGTTGGCGGCGATGGAAGAGCGGATCGCGGATGCGGTGGATCGGATGCCGCTGTTGTTGAGGGCTGTCACGAAGTCGCGAACCCTGTTTAGAAAGATCTCCGACGAAGACTTGGCGGAGGCGCGGGGCGTGTATGTGCGGTTCCTGGACAATTTCACGCGGATCAAGACGGCGCGGTGCCGCTGGGAGGTGTACGAGGTTTTGGAGGACGGGACGCAGCGTTTAATGCGTACGAGGGACATGTACTGGGTGGCTTCGCCCGAATCGCTTAAAGAGCGCGTGGAGATGGCCAACGAGGAGGACGACGGGAAAGTCCACAAGACCACCACGGTCTATGACGGCCGCACGTGGTGTAGGTGGGAGGATGGGAAGATAGTCAAGCGCGGGACGCATTGGCCCAGCGCGGGGATTTATCATTTGTACCGGTATGAAATGGCGAGTATCCGCGAACGGGTTCCCTTGATTTTGTGCGGGTACACGGGCTGCGACCTCGATGACGGGTCAACCGGGTACAGCCGCCTCTACCGTGACGGCGTGGGAGATCGGTTTGACACGGCCACAGGAATGCTGACGCAGGAACGGGAGGTGAATGGCGTCCCGGAAAACACCTACACGTACCAGAATGTAAACGGGATCTGGTTTCCGAGCGAAGTCAGGATGAAATGGCCCGCGCCGGACGATGGGGAAAGGTGGATGAACATTCGGCAGGTGTACTCGCAGGTGGTGCTGAACGAGCCGGTGGACGAGTCGCTGTTTGACTTGAACAACCCTGGCTGAGGCGCGGCAGGCACAGTCGCAAAGCCGACGGCCGTGTGGTAGGATGCCGCGGTTGGGCCTGGCGCGTGGACACTGTGGACGCTGTGGACATGGTGGACACTATGGACGAACGAGGCAGTTTATGTTTCAGGAAAAGTGTCCCGTGGCAAGTGGTGTTTCCCTCCTGAGAAGTTTTCCCTTTCTGTTCGTGTTGACCGCTGGAGTTTTGGGGGCGGTGTGGGCGTTTTGCGAGGAGGCGGAGCCGACGCCGGGGTTTGACGCGCGTCGTGCGGCGATGCTGGAACAGATGTCGCTGGGCTCGGACTACAATGCGTTCGACGCGCTGGCGCGGCTGGTTATGGGAAAGCCGCTGTCGGCCGAGGCCTTTTCGAGCACAATCATAAGAATGAATCAGCGCGAGGACTGCGCGGATTTTGGGTTGCAGGGCCTGCTTCGGATGTTTTACCAGTTTGGTGACTCGGCGCTTCTCCCGCCGGAGTTGAAAGAACAAGCGCGGGCGAGCATTTTGGGATTCAAGTATTGGCCGGATGAGTCGGGGATTGATTCGATGTGCTACTGGTCGGAGAACCATCACATCCTGTTCTCGACGGGCGGTTATCTTTCGGGACAGTTGTTCCCCGACGAGACCTTCACGAACTCGGGCAGGACAGGCCGGGAGCAGATGGAGCGGTTCCGGCCGCGGATTTTGCGGTGGCTGGATTTTCGGTTTAAGACGGGGTTCAGCGAGTGGTTGTCGAATGTGTATTACGAGGAAGACATGGGTGCGCTGGTGAACCTGGCGGATTTTGCGCAGGACAAGGAGATCTCGACGGGCGCGGCGATGGTGCTTGACCTGCTGCTGGCGGACATCGCGCTGAACAGTTACCGTGGACTGTTCGGGAGCACGCACGGCAGAACGTATGAGCACCACAAAAAATACGCGGCTAGTGAAAGCACCCGGGAGACGTATGCGCTTTTGTTCAGCCCCGGCGAGGCGGTGATTCCGGGCGGCGGGATGGGCGCGGCGTCGCTGGCCTTAAGCACGGGGTACCGTGTGCCGCGGGTGCTGTTCGAGATTGCCAACGATCAGGAGCGGCCCGTGATGCTGAACCGCCAGCGGGCCGGCATGAATGTCGAGGACGCCGAGAAATGGGGGCTGAGTTTCAACAATCTGGAAGACGGGATGGTTTTTCTGAGTCTGGAGGCTTACTCCCACCACAAAGTTGTTAATTTGTTCATGCGGATGCTCGATGAGTACAACTGGTGGGAAAACGATTTTTTTGAGCCGTTTGCGAAGAAGAAAACCGCGCTGAAAATCCGGAAGAGCCTGGGCATTCTGCCGGCGTTTGCGTGGCTGTTCCGCTACGACGTGACGAGAAACCAGCGCGACGAGGTCAACATCTACACGTATCGCACGCCGGAGTACATGCTGAGTTCCGCGCAGGACTACCGGCGCGATTACGGCGGGGACCAGCAGCACATCTGGCAGGCGTCTCTTGGGCCGGATGCGGTGTGTTTTACGACGCACCCGGCGCATGGGGCCGGGGACTCGCCGGGTTATTGGACGGGTTCGGGGAGCCTGCCTCGAGTGGCGCAGACGGCCAACGTGGCGGTCATCCTGTACAACATCCGCAGTTGGCCGGCGCTGTACGTGAAGAACAAGCTGAAGTTCACGCACGCCTGGCTGCCCAAAGACCGATTTGACGAGGTCGTGGAGAGGGCGCCGTGGATTTTTGCGCGGAAAGGCGACGGCTACCTGGCGTTGTGCTCGAAGAACCCTACCACGTTTGAGACCAGG
>JAPLKX010000483.1 GCA_026387845.1 Candidatus Hydrogenedentota bacterium
GGCGTTTGTGGGTGGATGAGGGCGGGGACGAATGGTGGCCGGTGGACAGTGGCCGGGGGCTGGTGGATGGTGGAGGGATAAAAGGACACGTGGGGACTGGAGGAAGAATGGGACGAATCGGACAGATCGGACGGATGAAGGGATGTGCAAGGGAGGCTGGAGACGGGGATTGAGGCCAGGACGCTAACGGGGGTGTGTGAGTTGGACGGCGCGGGCGAGGACAACGCGGTTAACACCGGCGCCTACTGAGAGACGATTGCATGAGGTGGGGGGTTGGGAGTAGGATGGGGAGCGAGGGGATTTTTGGGTTTGGGTGTTTTAGCAAGGACATTGTTGGTTTTTTCGTTTTTGCCGGGGCTGTTTTGCGCATCGGCGGGGGAAGTCCGTCCGAACGTTCTGATCATCACGCTTGATACGACGCGGGTGGATCGTATCCGATGCTATGGGTATCCGCTTGCGAGGACGTCGGGGATTGATCGTCTTGCGGCGGAGGGGGTGAGGTGCGCGGATGCGGCGACGGTTGCGCCGATCACGTTGCCGGCGCACGCGTCGATCCTGACGGGTCTGTTCCCGCCGGCGCACGGGGTTCGCGACAATGGCGCGTACGCGCTGAGCGATTCCGCGGTGACGCTTGCGGAGCGTTTTAAGGCGGCGGGTTATGATACGGCGGCGTTTGTATCGGCATTGGTGTTGAGCAAGTTGTACAACCTGACGCAGGGTTTTGACGTGTATGACGACGACCTGTGGCCGGAAGACGAGCCGGAGATGTTCATGATCCGGGACCGGCCCGGCCCGAAGACGGCGAAGTTGTTCACGGAATGGCTTGAGCAGTGGCATGGGCGCGGAGCGGGCCCGTTTTTTGCGTGGGTTCATATGTTCGATCCGCACCAGCCGTTCAACTCGAATCCGCCGGATGCGTATTTGTGCCCGACGGCGTATGACGCGGAGATAGCGCAGGCGGACGACGGTGTGGAGATCATATTGAAGTGGCTGGAGGGGAATGGCGTCCTGGATCAGACGTTGATCGTGCTGACGGCGGATCACGGGGAGAGCCTGGGGGAGCATAAGGAGAAGACGCACGCGATATTTATTTATGATGCGACGATCCGCGTTCCGCTGGTATGGCGGTACCCGGGGGTTCTTCCGGCGGGGAAAGTGTATGAGGGGGCGGTTCGGGCGGTAGACATCGCGCCGACGGTGCTTGCGGCGGCGGGCATTGCGGGTGGAGATCAGACGCAGGGGGAGAATCTATTGGGCGCGTTGCGCGGGGACGTTGCGGCGCCGGAGTTGCCGCAGTATTGCGAGTCGCTGCTGTCGCAGGTGGGGTTTGGTATGGCGCCGCTTTACGGGGTTCGGCTGGGCGGTTTTAAGTACATCCGCGCGCCGCGGCCGGAACTGTACGACCTGAAGAATGACCCGAAAGAACTGGCGAACCTGTACGAGCAGCGCAAGGATTTTGCGGTCGAACTTGACGGCCGTCTTGACGCGGTGATAAAACAGTCGGAGGCGTTGGCGCTGGACAGTTCGAGTAAGAAGCCGATGGATGGGGAGACGATGGAGATGCTGGAGGCGCTGGGTTATATGGCTTCGGAAGAGTCGATATCGTCGATGGGCGGGATGGATCCGAAGGACGGGATCGAGATTTATGAGATGCTTGAAAATGCGCGTGGCGCGGCGCGGTTCGGGCGTTGGGATATTTGCGAAAGCCTGTGCCGGAAGCTTCTGGAGCGTGTGCCGGGCCATGCGTCTGCGTTGAACATGCTGGCGTCGGCGCTGATGCGCGGCGGGCGGTTGGATGAGGCGGAGGGTGCGTACGTGAAATCTCTGGAGTCTGAGCCGCGTCAGCATCGGGTGCATTTGATGATGGCGAACATATCGATCCGTCGGGGGAACCTTGATGAGGGGGAGGCCCGGATCAAGAAGGTGTTTGAATTGTCGCCGAAGTTTCCGGAAGCGATGATCCGGATGGGGTATATAGAACGGCTGAGGGGAAACCGGCAGGGTGCCGAGGAGTGGATTCAAAAGGCGGCGGCGGAGGACCCGAAGTCGCCTCGAGTTCAGGCGTCGTATGCGGAGTTGTTTTACCTTGACGGGAATTATGGGGAGGCGCTTGAGCATTACCGAAAGTCGCTGGAGGTAAATCCGAAGAATTTTTCGGCGATTATGCTTGCGGGAGGTTGCGCGCAGAAAGAGAAGTTGTTTGAAGATGCGGAACGGTATTATCAGCAAGGACTTAAGCTGAGGGGAGACTCGTGGCTGCCGCCGTACAACCTGGGTTGCCTGCGTGCGGTGCAGGAGCGGAAAGACGAGGCGTTTGGGTTTTTGAAACAGGCGGTGGGCACGAATACGGGGCGCCGCCAGCTTCGTTCGTTGCTGGGGCGCGACAAGGACTTGGACGGATTGCGGGGTGACGGGCGTTTTGCGGGTTTGGTAGCTGCGGTGAACCAGCAAGGTTCTTTCGAAGAAAGAGTGGACTAACCACCTGGTTTGGCATATAATGGAGTGGATAACGCGGTAGTTTGGGGTAAACAACCTGGGGAGACGGATCATGAAGCGCGCAGCCGTGGTGTTTGTTTTTTGTCTGCTGGTATCCAACTTGGCGTTTGCGACGGGCGACATCTATCTGGTGGACGCGGGCGGTTTGAAATACGACATCTCCACCGACGCGACGAACTTGAGTTACACGACGTGCACGTCGTATTCGACGTGGACGTCATCGTCGTGGTACACGTGCACGTGGTGGTCGAGCAGCTGCTGGTGGACGTGGACGTCGTGGCTCACGTGGACGAGTTCGTGCTGGACGGTGTTGACGGATTACGTGGCCTCGGGGGCGGCGAACGAAGCGAGCTATACGCATACGGTGAGCGCGAGCACGATCAGTGGGGGTCTGACGCCGCAACCGGGTATAGGCGATGCGTTCGACAGTTACAACCATGCTTTGATCGAGCGGACGATCGAGGTGCCGTATGTGAATAATGGCCCGGCGTCGGTAGAAGCCAATGGGCGTCAGATTGCGTTTCCGCCGCAGATGGTGGACACGCTGGAGTTTTCGCGCAAAGTTTTCGTTCCGGAAGACGATACGTTCTGCCGTTGGCTGAATATCGTGACGAACACGGGGAGCGATCCGGAGAAGGTGCTTCTGATCATCGAGGGGAATCTGGGAAGTGACGGCAACACACTGCTGGTGGATACGTCAAACGGGAACACGACAGCGGAGACGGACGACACGTGGCTGGTGACGATGCAGGATTTCGCCGGCGGCACGAGTTCGGACCCGCGTCTTGGGCACATACTCCAGGGTGGAAACGCGGAGGTAGGTGTCGATTCGGTGGATCTCGTGAACGGCAACGATAGCACGCGTTGGGAGTATGGATTTGTTCTGGAGCCGGGCGAGACGGGGATAATCATGAATTTTGTAACCGGGCAGCCGACGGTGGCCGCGGCCCGAGAAAAAGCGATTGAACTTTCGCAGCCGATGGGGGTGGCGCTGGATTACATGACGCCGGAAGAGAAATCGGCGGTTTTGAATTTTGAACTGACGGCTTACACGACGTTGACGGTGAACAGTTTAGCGGATGACGAGACGGCGGGGGACGGTCTGGTGACGTTGCGGGAAGCGATCAACGCGGCCAACACCGGGTTGGTGACGGACCTTGGCCAAGTGCCGGGACCGATTACGAAGCTGGACATGAGCGGTCTGGCCGGCGCGTTAGTGCTCGCCGACTCGCTGCCGACGGTGACGAGTAACGTGATCATTGAAGGGCCGGAATCTCCCAAATCTGATGTCGGCATTCTTCCTAGCGTGATGATCAGTGGTAGTGAGGCGCGCAGAATTATGAGCGCCGTGGACGCCAATCTGACGCTGAAGAACCTAACGCTGGCGGAGGGTAATGCGGGCGGCGGGGCCGGAGCGAGTTCGAACGGCGGCGGTGGCGGGGGCGGTGCGTTGGGCGCGGGCGGCGCGGTTTACGTGTCGGGCGGGGCGTTTAAAGCGGTGAACGTGATCTTCGCCGCGAATGAGGCGCTCGGCGGCAATGGTGGAGCGGGCGACGACGCGATCAGCGCGAACGTTTTTGGCGGCGGCGGCGGCGGGATGGGCGGTAACGGGGATGGTCTTATTGGTGGTGGGGGAGGCATCCTTGGTGGTCTTGGCGGCGCCACCCCCGGCGAATATGGCGGATTGGGCGGCGGCGGCGCCGGCAATGAGTCGGGCGGTGTCGGCGGCGCGGGCGGCTTGGGCGGTGGTGGCGGCGGCGGCGGGCAGGAACCGGCCGGCGGTGTTGGCTTGGGCGGATTCGGCGCGGGCGGTGGCGGGGTGGGCGCCGCGGGCGCGGAAGCCGGCGCCAACGGCGGCAGCGGCGGCGATTTTGGCGGCATGGGCGGATCCAGTGTGGCCGGGAGTATTGCGGGTGGCGGCGGGGGCGGTGGCGCGGGTCTTGGCGGTGCGGTGTATGGGGACTCGTGCACGATGTCGTTTGAGAACTGCACGTTTGAGAACAACTCGGCAGTCGACGGTACGGGCGGGACGGGCGCCGTACCGGTAAAGACCGGCACAGACGGTCAGGGGGTGGGCGGCGCCGTGTTCCTGAACGGGACCCGAGCGTGGGCCCCGGGAACCAGTTTTACGGGTAATACGGCTACGACAACCAATCCGGACACGTATGGGGAGTATGAAGAATACCCGGGTGTGCTGAGTATCACGCTGGCGACGGGGGCGCCGATTACGGGCGCAGACGCGG
Organism: Candidatus Hydrogenedentota bacterium; assembly: GCA_026387845.1. GTDB lineage: Bacteria > Hydrogenedentota > Hydrogenedentia > Hydrogenedentales > SLHB01 > JAPLKX01. Next base: position 4,740 of record JAPLKX010000483.1, read on the forward strand.
CGTATCTTGTAGTGTTTTCGCATGCGGTGGGCGGCGTGGATGCAACGGATTTCCTGGTGCAAACGACAGGCACGGTAGCCGCGGGTACGCCGTTCGTGGAGGGTTCGGGCGACACGTACACGGTTACGGTGCCGTTGGGACCTTCGGAAGGTACGGTAGCGCTTGAGTTGGTTGACGACGGGACGATTTATTGGGGATCAGCGCCGTTGGGCGGCCCGGATTTGGGAGACGGGGACTTTGTGTCGGCCGAGGCGGCGGTGGACAACGTGATGCCGAACGCGCCGATTCTGGAAGGGGACCCGACACCGCCTGAAGACAACATTTTGACGTGGTCGTGGGTGTCTGGCGGCGGTGGGAACGGGACGTACTGTTGGCGCATCAATAATGGAGAGTGGACGGAAACGACGGAGCTGACGGTGACCCAAGAGGCGGGTTACGGGTTGACGGTATTCGAAGTGAGGGAACGTGATGACGCGGGTAACTGGTCGGAGCCGGCGTTGTGGGAAGTGACGATCCGGCAGCGGCTGTACGTGAATATGGGGAGTTCGGCTGCGGAGCCGGACGGTATGTCCTGGGAGACGGCGTACGCGTCTATCGGTGACGCGATTGACTATGCGGAAACGGATTACGTGGATATTTGGGTGGCGGCAGGCACGTACTTTGAGTCGGTAGAACTACCGGGCCATACCCGTTTGTATGGCGGTTTTGCGGGGACGGAGACCGAGT
>JAPLKX010000633.1 GCA_026387845.1 Candidatus Hydrogenedentota bacterium
GTCTTGTTGGTTTGCTTGGTGGGGCAGCGATGACGGTTGCGGGCGGGGGCGAGACGACCGCGCCTACCCTAACGAGCGTCGTGGCGGTGGTCAGAGCATGCCGCCCCACTCGACGATCTGCCAGCGGCCGCCGACTTTTTCGAGGGTGACGGCGACCTGCCCCTGGAGACTAATGGGCGGTTCGATGGTGGGATCGTACGGTTCGGCGGTGGTGCCGAACGTTTCGATTACGCGTGCAAAATCGCCCTGGACCTGAATCTTGGGCGTGACGCGCGTGATCCTGATTTCGCGGTATTTCTTGAAAAACTCGGTGAGGTCGGCCTCGAGCGCGCTGTAATCCCGGCCCTCGCTGTCGTAGTAGTTGCGGGACACGTTGGCCAGCACTTTATAGATCTGCCTGTTTTGCATCCCGCGCTGGACATCGTCGAGTACGGCCACGATCTTTTCTTCATCGGTCCGCGCCAGCCCGCTGGCCTGCCCCAACTGCTCGAGACCCGGCACGCGGATTCCAAAGGTGTTGGCGCAGCCGGCCAGCAAGACCAGCGGCGCCAACATCAGTCCAAGGCCTATAGGCCGGAGTAACCTCATAGACCTCCCCCGGTCCCGCTTTCAGGCGTAACCGTAATCATGAGCCTGCGGCCTTTTGCAATTCCCAGGTCCTCGACTTGCACCACCATTCGGCTGCCGGGTTTGTTGAACAACAACGTGACGCTCTTCTCGGCCTCGATGGTGTCCTGGAGTTGCCATTGGCCGGTGGGTGCCTCCTGGATGTAGAACTGGGCGAGATCGGTGAGGCCCGCCCGGCTGGTGTAGACCATTCTGCCGACATGGATCGCGGGAGACTCAAACACAAAGGTGCGTTCGAGATCGGGTTTGGCGCCTTGCGGCAAGGGGACGTCTTTAAACCGCTGGTCCGGAGACAGCGGGAGCCCCGGCTGTCCGACGATAGGCGCCGCATAGGGTTCGCCGGCGGGCGGCATAGGGGCGGGTTCGATCGGCGTGACGGGCGGCGCGGATTTCTGCCAGAACGGGTTGCCGTTACAGGCTTGCAACATGAACGCCCCCGCCGCCAACAAAAACAACACATGCCCCGACACGGTATACGTCTCAAAAAACTTCTTTACACGGGTCAACAGCACCTGCAGCCTGAACACCTTCATTGCGTCGTTCCTCCGTGCCCGCCTGTGCGGGCTATCTATTCACCCCTGCTCTTCCGGTATTGTAAGAAACGGCCGGAGAAACAGTCAAAGCCGTCTAGGCGTTTGCCGCGGCGCCGGCCGTGGCCGCCACTTCATTTAGCTTGGCGATCGTGTCGTCGACCTCCTCCGCAGCCAGGAAACCTACGGGCATCGCATCCACGCAACCAAGACCCACCACAAACTTCAGGCTCTCGCGCAGCCGGTCGGCGCACTGGCCTTCTCCCGCTATCTTCATCCCCAGAACGCCTTTTCCGTTCCGATGGGCCGCCTCGAGAACGGGGACAACCTTCTCGGGCTCCGCGTCCATCTTGATCCCGTAGGGGTTGATCCGTGACAGAACCACGTCCACCCACGGCGATTCCGACGCCAGTTTCAACGCCGCCAGCGTGTGGCACGACACCCCGTGGGCCTTGATGAGGCCTTTTGCCTTGGCGTCCTCGAGCACGTCCATGACGGGGGCCATTTTCTTTGGCCATTCTTTGTCGGTCATGCAATGCATCAGGACCACGTCGAGCTTGTCCGTGCCGAGATCCGTACGAAACCGTTCGATATCTGCCGTGGCGATCGGGGCTTCTTTTGCGGTCGTCTTGGTAAGCAGCATGACCTTGTCGCGGTCGATGGTCCCCTTGAGCAGCTTGCTGAAGAAAGCGTGCGACCCGTACATGTCGGCCATGTCGAAATACCGGATGCCCGCTTCATAGGCGCGCGTGACCACCTTGAGATAAATCTCCTCCCCCTTGCGCGACAGCTCGCTCTGCCCGCCCCACGCTTTCACGCCGGTGCCCATCCCCAGCAGCGTCGGCTCGAGGCCCGTCTTACCCAGCGGCCGAAGCGTCGTGGCGGTGAGCGCGGGCGCCGCGTTTTGGGCCAGCGCCGGTACAGCAAGACCCGCAGCTACCACGCCCACCGTGCGGGTGATGAAATCGCGCCTCGTCAGTTTATTCATGGGCACCTCCTCGATAGACTTCCCAACGCGCGCCATTATACATCGTGCTCCAGGCGCGTAAAAGGTATGGGGTTTGGGGTATAGGGTTTGGGGTATGGTGCGAGTGTACGCGGTGAGATCGCGACCCCGCGCGACCGGGTGCCGGCCGAGGCGGCGCTTTTAAAGGCTAAAGTTTTACTGTCCCAATTGTCCCAATGGTTCCAATGGTTCCACGTCGGCAGTCAGCTTACCGCCTTTTCTCAAACGCAGCTATTTTGTCTTCGTGGCGCAGCGTCAGGCCGATCTGGTCCCAGCCGTTGATCAGGCACTCTTTCTTGAACAGGTTGACGTCGAACGGGATTCTCGATCCGTTGGGTTTCACGATCTGCTGTGCGGGCAGGTCAACCGTCAGTTGGTAACCATCCTTTGCCCGGACTTCTTTGAACAACTGCTCGATCACGCCGCCCGGCAGGACAATCGGCAGGATGCCGTTGTTGAAACAGTTGTTGAAGAAGATATCGGCGTAACTTGGGGCGAGGATGCACCTGAACCCGTAGTTGTCCAGCGCCCACGGCGCATGCTCGCGCGACGAACCGCACCCGAAATTGTCTTTGGTGAGCAGAATGCTGGCGCCTTTGTACCTTGCCGCGTTCATTTCAAAATCCGGGTCGAGCGACCCATCCTCGCGGAACCGCCAGTCGAAGAACAGGAAGTCTTCGTAGCCGGTCCGCTCGATCCGTTTCAAAAACTGCTTGGGGATAATCTGGTCCGTATCCACATTGAGCGCCTCGAGCGGCGCTACGATTCCGGTCAAAACGGTGAAAGGCTTCATCACTTGAACTCCCAGTTGCGCACGTCCACAAAATGGCCCTTGATGGCTGCGGCGGCCGCCATCGCCGGGCTGACAAGGTGCGTCCGGCTGCCTTTGCCCTGCCGGCCTTCGAAATTCCTGTTCGAGGTTGCGGCGCACCGGTCGCCGGGCTCGAGCACGTCCGGGTTCATGGCCAGGCACATCGAACACCCCGGCTCACGCCACTCAAACCCCGCAGACTTGAAAATTTTATCGAGCCCTTCGGCTTCCGCCTGTTCCTTCACCCGATACGACCCCGGCACGATCAGCACGTAATCCACACCGCCTGCTTTTTTGTAGCCTTTTGCGACCCTGGCGGCGTCGCGCAGGTCTTCGATCCGACCGTTGGTGCACGACCCGATATAAACCACGTTGGGCCGCACCTCCGTCATCGGCAGGCCCTCGGGCAGGCCCATGTATGCGAGGGCCTTTTCTGCGGCCAGCCGAGCGTTGGCGTTCTTGATCTCGGCAAGCACCGGCGTCTTGCCATTGATGCCCGTCACCATGCCCGGCGACGTGCCCCATGTCACCTGCGGTTCAAGCGCAGAGACGTCGAGCTCGACACGCGCGTCGTACGTGCATCCCGCGTCCGACGCCCACGACGACCATCCCGCCACCAACTCGTCCCACGGCTTGTCCGGCAGGTATTTGCGTCCCTTCAGGTACTCGAACGTGATGCTGTCTGGCGAGACCAGCCCGGCACGCGCCCCGGCTTCGATCGTCATGTTGCACATCGTCAGGCGCTGTTCCATTGTCATTTGGCGCACCGCTTCGCCGGTGTATTCGATGACGTAGCCGGTGCCGCCCGCCGTCCCGATTTTGCCGATTATGGCCAGGATCACGTCCTTCGACGTGACGCCGCGCGGCAGCTTGCCCGTCAGCCGGACTTCCATTGTTTTGGACTTTTTCTGCAGCAGCGTTTGCGTCGCGAGCACGTGCTCGACCTCGCTGGTGCCGATCCCGAACGCCAGCGCGCCCAGCGCCCCGTGCGTGGCGGTGTGCGAGTCGCCGCAGACGATCGTCATCCCCGGCTGGGTGAGACCCAGTTCAGGCCCGATAACGTGGACAATGCCGTTGTCCGGGTCGTTCATGTCGAAACAGCGCACGCCGAACTCCCGGCAGTTGGCCTCGAGCGTGTCTACCTGCTGTTGCGAGAGCGGGTCTTCAATAGGTTTGGACCTGCCGGTGGTCGGGATGTTGTGATCCATCGTGGCGAACGTCCGTTCGGGCCGGCGCACCTTTCGGCCCGCCAGCCGCAGCCCCTCGAACGCCTGCGCCGATGTCACCTCATGGACATAGTGCCGGTCTATGTACAGGATGGCGTCCTGCCCCGGCTCCTCATGAACCACATGCCGCTCCCAGATCTTCTCATAAATGTTCTTCGCCATTCGTCCTTTACCTTTGCTATGCCTGTCTGGGACGCCCCCCGGCAGTTGTGGGGGGTGTCCCATTTTTAAACATCTTCCAGTGTCCTGAACTCTGCAAAAGCGGGACACCTCCCACAACTGCCGGGGGGCGTCCCAGACATTTCACTTCCGGTCCAGGTTCAACGCAGATCCTGCTTAGAACCACTCGATCTGCCCGGCGTTGCACGAATGATTCGCCAGGATTCGGTCCTCACTGCCGCCGGCGTGATGCAGCACCAGCGTCAGCGGCCGGCCCGGCGCAAATTCCGTCAGCCCGGCGATGTCGATGGTGTCGTCTTCGCGGATCTTGTCGTAATCGGCTTTGTCGTTGAACGTGAGTGCGAGCATGCCCTGTTTTTTCAGGTTGGTTTCATGGATGCGCGCAAACGACTTCACCAAAATCGCGCGCACGCCCAGGTAGCGCGGCTCCATCGCAGCATGCTCGCGCGATGAACCTTCGCCGTAGTTCTCGTCGCCCACCACAATCGAGCCCAGCCCCGCCGATTTGTACGCCCGCTGCGTCTGCGGCACAGGCCCGTACGCGCCGGTGAGTTGGTTCTTCACCTTGTTGGCCTCGCCGTTAAACGCGTTGATCGCGCCGATGAAACAGTTGTCGGAAATCCTGTCCAGATGCCCGCGAAATCGAAGCCACGGGCCCGCCATCGAAATGTGGTCGGTCGTGCATTTGCCTTTGATCTTGATGAGCAGCTTCAGGCCCTCGAGGTCTTTTCCTTCCCACGCCGGGAACGGCTCGAGCAACTGCAGCCGCTGCGAATCCGGTTTCACCGCAACTTCCACACCCGCGCCGTCCGCCACGGGAGCCACATAGCCGAGGTCCTTGACGTCAAACCCACGTACGGGCAGTTCGGCCCCCTTTGGCGGGTCGAGCTTGACGCGCTCGCCGGCCTCGTTCACGAGCGTGTCCGTCATCGGGTTGAACCGCAGGTCGCCGGCCAGCACCATGGCCGTGACAACCTCGGGCGATGCCACGAACGCGTGTGTCTGCGGATTTCCGTCATTGCGTTTTGCGAAGTTCCTGTTGAATGACGTCAGGATGCTATTGGGACCTTCTTCGCCGCCGCGCGCCCACTGGCCGATACAGGGCCCGCATGCGTTGGCGAGAATAGTTCCGCCGATGGCTTCGAACGATTTCAACTGGCCGTCGCGCTCGACCGTATACCGCACTTGCTCGGAGCCGGGCGTGACAATGAGTTGCGACTTCACCTTCAGCCGCTTCTCGACGGCCTGCCGCGCCACCGACGCTGCCCGATCGAGGTCTTCGTAAGACGAATTGGTGCATGATCCGATCAGGCCGGCTTTCAACTCGGCCGGGTAACCGTTTTCACGCACAGCATCTGCAAATTTGGACAGCGGCCACGCCAGGTCCGGCGAGAACGGCCCGTTGATATGCGGTCCGAGCGTGTTCAGGTCGATCTCGACCACCTGGTCAAAGTACCGGTGCGGGTTGGCGTAGACCTGCGGGTCGGCCCGCAGGTACTCGGCAACCTTGTCAGCCGCCTGCGCGACAAGCGCCCGGCCCGTCGCATCGAGAAACTCCGCCATTTTCGCATCATAGGGAAAGATTGATGAGGTCGCCCCGATCTCGGCGCCCATGTTGCAGATCGTCGCTTTGCCCGTGCACGACAGGCTGTCGGCCCCGTCCCCAAAATACTCGACTACCGCGTCCGTGGCGCCGTTCACCGTCAACAGGCCCGCCAACCGCAGGATCACGTCTTTGGCCGAGGTCCATCCATTGAGCTTGCCCGTCAGCCGCACGCCGATGATCTTCGGAAACTTGAGTTCCCATGGCATCTGCGCCATCACGTCGACGGCGTCCGCGCCCCCCACGCCGATCCCCGCCATGCCCAGGCCGCCGGCGTTGGGCGTGTGCGAATCCGTGCCGATCATCATGCCCCCGGGAAATGCGTAATGTTCGAGCACGATCTGGTGGATGATGCCCGCCCCCGGCTTCCAGAACCCGATCCCGTATTTGTTCGAGGCCGACGCCAGAAATTCGTAGACTTCTTTGTTCATCGTCATCGCGTCGAGCAGGTCCTGTTTCGCCCCTATTTTCGCCACCACGAGATGATCGCAATGCACCGTGGTCGGGGCCGCAACACGCGCACGGCCCGCTTGCATGAATTGAAGAAGCGCCATCTGGCCCGTGGCGTCCTGCATGGCGACCCGGTCAGGTGCGAATTCCGCGTAAGACACGCCACGCCCATAGGCTTGGGCTGGTGCGCCGCCGTAGACGTGGGCGTAGAGCACCTTCTCGGCAAGCGTCATCGGCCGGCCCAGCACGCGCCGGGCGGCAGCGACTCGCCCCGGCAGGCGCGTGTAAACCTGTTCAATCATTTCCGGGTCAAAAAGCATGGTAATCCTCTTGATCGGGCTGTCTCGTTCAAGGAAAAACCAGATCGTATACCATTGTACCGCCATCTGACAAATGATCGCCCGCCATTTAACAGCCGGCTTATGCGCATGACTGTTGTGGTGCGCGCGTCCCGCCTGCACACCCCATGTGGCATGGCCGTCTCGGCCATGGATCTGGCCTGGCGGCGCGACCACGGGCGAGACGCCCGTGCCACGTAGAGCAGCGGGCGGGACGCCTGCGCTACAAATTGATTTTGCGAGAGCGGGTATAATGAGGGCAATATTGTTTGTCGCAGGAAACGGAGTCGAAATGGAGTGTAGTAATGATTTTAAGCGCAGTAGCCGGTTTGATGTCTCTGATGGCCGCCAGCCCCCAGTCGTTTGTCCTCAACCTCGACACGAACGTCCACGATGTGACCGCAAAAGACATCTCCGGCGACGGCATCGCGGAATTGCTGGTGTTGTGCTGCGACGAGAAAAGCAGGCCGTTGGTGAAGTACCTGGCCGTATTTGAGCCCGGCCCGGACGGCGCCTATCCCGGTACGCCCACCGCGCGGCTCGACCTCGATCCGTCCATCAGCACAATTTTCTTTGCGCAGACCGATCAGACCCCCGCGGTCGAATTGGTGGCAGCCGATGGCGAAGGCGCTGTCATCTATTCGTACAGCGGCGGCAAATTCGTAACCATGGCATCGCCCCGGTTTTCATCCCTCCTGCCGACCGGCGCCAAAGATCCCACGTTTTATACGGATATCGCGAAAGATCTCGACGGAGACAAGATCGACGAGTGGATCATCCCGGTGCCGGGCGGGTTCGAGATCCGGTCGCCACAGAACTCGATCACGCGGATCGCGTGCGACATCGTCAGCGAGATGACGCTTTCCAACAGCGCCTATATCTACCACCGGTTGCCGGCGTGCCACGCCTTCGACCTAGACGGAGAGCCCAAAAAATGCTTGGCGTTTCTCAGCGATGAGGTCGCGGATTTCGCCCACGGGTTGGACTGGGGGACCCGGCAGCGGTTCGAGATCCCCCTGAATGTCGACGACAAATGGGAAGCCAGTTCGCGCATGACAGACATTAACGGCGATGGTTTCCCCGATCTCGTCGTCACCCAGACCCGCGGCACCATCAACATGAAAGCCATCACCCAGGTGTACCTGGCCACCGCACCGTTTACCTATCCGCAAAAACCGGACGCCGTGTTTGAAGCGGCCGGCGGCCTGGCCGCCCCCGCCTTCGTGGACGTCGACGGCGACGACAAAAAAGACATGATCCTGATCCAGGTTCCGCTGGGCGTGCGCAACATCATCAATTTCTTCACCAGGCACAAGGTGTCGGTACGGCTCGAGGTGTACCTGCTGAAAGACGGCCGGTTCGGCAACAAGCCCAACTTTACCGAATCGTTCACGCTCGACGCACCCGACGGCCTCGAACGAGTCGCCTATACGCTGGGCGATTTCAACGGCGACGACCGCATCGACCTCGCATTTGCCGCCGGCCGCGACAGGCTCGTGATCCATACCGGCAGCGCCGACGCGTTTATCAGTTCCCGCCCCTGGGTCGGATTTGACATCCCCGCGTTCGGCGTTGCCCGAGCCTACGACCTCAACAATAACGTCGCTAAGGACCTCGTCATCCACCACCCCGGCGGCGATAATAAAAAACGCATCGACGTGATCGTGTTCTAGTGTAGTGAGTCAAAATTGAAGCCCCTTATATAACAAATCAAAAGAATACCAAGAAAGCGAAAAACGGGGACTGACTCGCTTTTTTCGGCCCGTAGGCGGTTTGAAAAAAGCGTGTCTGTCCCCGCTTTTCGCGGCCCCGCGGGCACTGCCACCATTTTTATCGTTTACGGGGGAGGCCAACCCTCATGAGCAGCTGTCCCCGCTTTTCGCGTCCAAGAATAAGATGCCCTTAGCATGACTCACTACACTAGCCGCGGCAAACGAGCGGAATCGATGTCAGGAATGTCTGAACTTGCCCTGGTTGATCGCTTCCACGAAATCGGCGATCGTCTGGACGGGATAATCGAACTCTGTGTAGTACTTGCCGACGTCGCGGATGTTGTGGGCGTCGCTGGCCGCAACAGTGCGAAACTGGCCGTCCCGGGCGATCTTCAGGGCCAGCCGCTGCTCGTGCTCTTTCATGTTGCCGCTGCGGATCTCGATCGCGTCCAGGGGCAGTGAAAAAATCCGGTCGTCGAACCCCATGCCCGCGCGCGTGGGATGAGCAGCGATAACCACGGCCCCCAGATCTTTGGCGGCCTTGACCGCGTCTTCCGGGCTGCGGCCCATCTTGAATTTATGGACCTCGCTGTCGCTCAGGCCGTACACGAGGATGTCGCCCTGCGTGGTGGTGTACTCAAACCCGGGCAGCACGATGAAACCGGGGTGGGGCGACCGATCCCGGAGCAATTCAAGGTCAAAGACGCGCCACTGGTAATGGTGTTCTGTAATGACAACCCCGTCGAGTCCCGCTTTTACCGCGCGGCCGATCAAGGCTTCCGCGTCAATGAAACTGCACGCCGAATAAAGCTGCGTGTGTAAATGCATATCAAAGCACAAAGACATATTTAAACGTCGCGCGCACGCGCGCGCGCCCATCCGGTCGTACTGGCAAAAAGTTCAACCGGCTTCGGCGACACCGGCGCCGGCCCCAATTCCCAACGCCCGGGCGATGGGCGAGCCGGGCCGGTGCCGCGGCACGATGATTTCAAGATCGCCTACGGCCTGCCGCGCCACAAACAACGCCGCCGCCGGGTGTTCATACGCCAATTCTTTCAAATACTGCCACCATTCGCCGCCTTCGATGGTGTGGCCGAGCAACGTTGCAGGAATCCGGCCGGGATCTTCGCCCAACTCCCGCTGAATCTCATCCGCCAGGCTCATGCTGCCCGCCGTGGCGCGCAGCCGCGTCCCAAACTGGTCAGCCAATGTGGACGCCTCCTCGTACCGTCCCAGGAACGAGGTCCAGTGCGGGTCCTGCTGCCGCACGAGCTCCGCAAGAAACTCCAGCCGCAGGGACTCGGGCCGTTCCGACAGCGCCCCCGCCACGTCCGGCGACAGCAGATACTCCAACGCCGCCTGGACCAGCGGGCCCGTGTCCGCCATGGCGATACACGCCTCCGGCGTTTCCGGATAGTCGGCGTGAAGCAGCAGGGCTCTGGTCTGGAAATCGGGTATGGCGGGCAGGGGTTCGGGAAATGCGGCGTAATCGTAGGCGAGGCCGTTCGAGATGATATAGCCCCTCACGCCGGCGGGCACGTCGCCGCGGTCGAGCGCGCTGTTGGCGTGGTCGAGGAACATCTGCTGCATTCTCGAGCGGATTCTCAGCGACTCATAGGCCTGCGCGGCGCTGGTGTATTTGCCCATTCTGACCGCGTTGTCCGCCAGCATCAGCAACAGGTCGGCGGGCAGTTGCGGCGGCCGGTTGGCCTCGAGTTCGCCCTGGATAAACGCCCGCATTTCGGGTTGGTTGACCTTGTCCAGCGCCTCGCGGTATCGCGGCTCGCTCACAACCCCGTCGTCCGGGAGGAGGTACTGGTACTTGGGCATGTCGAACAGTTCCGTGGATAATTGCCGCGCCGGCGAGAACGGCGCGAACAACAGCCGGAAGTTGACTATGTCGCCTTCGTACACCGATTTAGCCAGCGCCCCGGCCACGGTCGCGTAATCCACGGGCGGCTTGATTTCCTCGCGGTTCCGGGCCACGGCTACCTCTCCCCCGCAAGCATCGCGGCCACCGCTTTTTCCCGCTCTACCCAGTCGATCCGCGGCGTCGTGATTTCCCAGTATGGCAGCCGGTCGAGGATCTGCTGGTAAAGGTTGTGGCGGTAGTGGCGCAGGATTCTTGATGCATGGCGCTCGTGGGCTGCGTCCCAGTTGCTGGCCTCGACGGCCTCCTTGTCCCGGCCGGCTTCGAGCATCGCTTCCTCGACGTACCTCGAGAGAAAATGGCGCAGCTTCGAGTCGAACGATCGGCGCAGCGCATCGGTGGCGGCGTCGCCGTTTTGGGCGGCCTCGCGCCACTGGCTCTCAAGCTGGATAACCTCGGCCCGCTGCCGCCAGTAAGTTTCCCGCACCTCGTTGTCCCGCAGGACGTAAAACGCCGCGTTAAGCTTGGCCATTTCAAGCAGAAACCGGTCACGCCGCTCGCCCGTGATCTCGACGCGCGCGATTTCCATGATGAGGTCTTTCATCATTTTCTTGTAGTTTTTGCGCACGTCGCCGGGCTTGGCCGACTCGTCCAACGCCAGGATCTCAAAATAGTTCACATAACCGTCTTCAGACATACGCGAATTGTACCTTGCAGGTGTACGACGGCTCAAATAAAGGCCCGCATCGGCGCTGTTCATGGGGAGAGGCGGAAGCCGCAATCACTGTAGCCCGAGGTGCGGAACAGATCTCGCAGATTAGTTAACGCCAAGTGTCGCAATGGGTTTCGAGCAGGAAAGCCTGCGCGTGTTCGAAGGCCGGGCGCTTGAGTGTATCCGGTTCCCGCTGGGCGGGATCGGCGCCGGTTGCGTAAGCTTGACCGGGCGCGGCTGCAAAAGTAACCGCGCTGGTCATTAGTGCCAAGTGCCAAGTGCGAAGTGCGAAGTTATTCACGTACTCCAAGAACTCCGCACTCCGCACGTCGCACTTCGCACTTAGAACTCCGCACGTCGCACGTCGCACTCCGCACTCCGCACGTCGCACTTCGCACTTAGAACTTCGCACTTCGCACTTAGAACTTCGCACTTCGCACTAAATTTTGACTCACGGCAGTTTGTGATTTAGACTTCGCAGCGACGCGGGCAAGGCCGGCGCCGTGAAACCAACCATTCCGGCGCGGGGTCTGACTGACAGTCAGGGCGCTTGTATGTCCAAGCTCGCGGGCGAGCCCGAGTGCAGCACCGTTGGGAGGGAACAATGTCCGGCATCCGCCGATTCGCGTGTGTTTTTCTGTGTCTCAGCATGATGTTCGCATCCGTGGGACCCGCCCAGGTCGCGCCCGCGCCCGCGCCCGCGCCCGCGCCCGACCTCGAACCGGTTGCACCCGCTGAGGCCGGCCAACCCGCGCCGCAGCCGGCCGCACCCGAAAACAATCGACCCGCGGTTGACCAGCCACTCACGGAAGAGCAGCGCCAGATGCTCCAGCAGAAAATCGACGTCGGCACGATCAATGTCGAGCAACTGCGCGAAGTGGTCGATGGGCCCGCCGAGGCCGAACGGTTGCGCCTGACTCTCCAGGAGTGCATCGAGCTGGCGCTCCTCCAGAGCCCTGACATCCAGGTAACTCAACTCGAGCGGTTCAAGTCCGACGCCGACCTGATGACGGCCAAGGGCGAGTTCGACCCGCTGCTCACCGGCCAGGCCCAGTATACGCACGCGATTCAGCAGGCTAACGCCGCATACCGGCTGTTCGGCAATCTCACCAGCGTCGAGGCCTACTCAACCACGTCCTCCGTCGACGTGGGCGGCAAACTACACACCGGCACCATTTACGACGTCCGGGTCGACCTCAACAAAGAAGAAACCACCTACAACCAGTTCATCGCGGAATGGAGCGGCGGGTTGACCATCACGCTGCGCCAGCCCTTGTTGCGCGGCCGCGGATTCGCCTACAACAGATCCCGAATCGTGCTCGCTCGAAGGTTGGGCGAGGTCAACCAGTACCAGTTCCAACTGGCCATCATGAACCTGGTGGCGCAGGTCGTCAAATCCTATTGGGACCTCGTGGGCACTATTGAAAACGTAATGGTCCGCGAGCAGGCCCTGGCCAATGCCGAGCGCCTGCTCGATATCAGCCAGCGCCAGCTCGGTCTCGGCACGGCCGCCGCAATCGAAGTGCTCCAGGCCAAGGCGGGCGTCGCCGCGCGGCAAAGCGACCTGATCGCCGCGCGGTCGGCGGTGGCCGACGCCGAAGACGTGCTCAAGCAACTACTGAACATGCGCGACGGCATCTATTTCTCAAGCAAACGGATTGTGCCGGTCAACCGGCCGTCACTGACCGAATTCAACCTCGAAGATGTGAAAAACCTCGAGAGTGAAATCGAGCAGAGCATCGACCTGGCGCTCGAAACCCGCCCCGAAATGCTCACCGCCGCGCTCGAAATCCAGAACGCCAAAACCGACCGGCAGCGGGCCGCCAACGACCTGCTGCCCACGGTCGACGTGTCCGGCAGCCTGTTCCAGGGCGCGCGCAACCACTATATGAGCGAAGTGTTCACGGGCACGTCTCAAGCTCGGCGTCACCACCAGCTACCGCGTCCTCCAGGTTCAACAAGACCTCACGCTCGCACAAACCCAGGAAGTCCAGGCACGGATCGCGTTCGAAAAAGCCCTCGTCGACCTGCGCCTCGCAGAAGGCCGGCTCCTCGAAGAACTCGGCGTCGAACTCGAGCCCGTCGAACCCCCGCACCCCGTCAACTTCTTCCGAAGCGTCGTACCAATCAAACCCTACAACGACTAAGCGCTCTTCTATTGCCGCAAGAGTAGGCGCGGTCGTCTCGCCCGCGCCGTCAACGCCCCAAGCTAACATCTAAATCATAACCAACTTGATCGCAAGAAGCTTCCTCGTTCCGCTTAATCCTTGACCTGAGCCTGTGACGCTAATCGTAGCCAGCGGTCTGGACGGCGCGGGCGAGACGACCGCGCCTACTCTTGCCGCATCTCATTGGACTTGCGGGCCGTTTTCCTGATAAGATCACCCTTCAATCCGCTTCTGCAGGATTCCGATTGCATCGCGCACGCGCGCCGCAAATCACAGAGGAGACTTTTTCGATGGCCAGCTATAAGATCGCGCTGTTGCCCGGCGACGGAACCGGGCCGGAGGTCCTCCGGGAAGGCCTAAAGGTTCTCGAAGCGGCGGGCGCGCGGTTCGGGATCAAGTTCGACACCAACCTCTACGATTTCGGCGGCGACAGATACCTCAAGACGGGCGAGATCCTGCCCGAATCCGGCCTCGAAGAACTCAAACAGTACGACGTCATCTACCTCGGCGCCATCGGCCATCCCGACGTAAAACCCGGCATACTCGAAAAAGGCATCCTGCTCAGAATCCGGTTCGAACTCGACCAGTACATCAACCTCCGGCCCGTAAAACTCTACCCGAACGTCGAGACGCCCCTCAAGAATAAGGGGCCGGAAGACATCGATTTCGTCGTCGTCCGCGAGAACTGCGGCGGCCTCTACACCGGCCTCGGCGGCGCCGCCCGGGTAGGCACACCCCACGAAGTCGCCATCCAGGAAATGGTCTACACACGCCAGGAAGTCGACAGATGCCTCCGCTACGCGTTCGAGTTCACCCGCAAACGCAACAAACGCAAAACCCTCACACTCTGCGGCAAAACCAACGTGCTCACCTACGTCTACGGCCTGTGGGAGCGGGCGTTCCATGAGATGGGCGACAAAGAGTTCCCCGACGTCAAACGCGAATACGCCCACGTCGACGCCACTACCATGTGGATGATCAAAAACCCCGAATGGTTCGACGTGATCGTCACCGGAAACATGTTCGGCGACATCATCACCGACCTCGGCGCCATGATCCAGGGCGGGATGGGCGTCGCCGCCGGCGGGAACATCAACCCCGGCGGCGTATCCATGTTCGAACCCATCGGCGGCAGCGCACCAAAGTACACCGGCCTCAACGTCATCAACCCAATCGCCTGCATCGCCGCCGCACAAATGCTCCTCGACCACCTCGGACAAACAAAAGCCGCGGACGCCATCGAACGCGCCATCATCAAATTCCTCGAATCCAAAGCAATCCCCGGCCTCAGCGTTAAAGAAATCAAACAAGCCGGATACTCAACCACCCGCATCGGCGACGAAATCGCCAAACTCGTCGCAACCGTATACGCGTCCGTTGGGACGCCCCCCGGCAGTACGTGGGGGGTGTCCCTCTTTTCTCCCAGTCATCTATTCATCATTCATCATTCCGCATTGCTTTTGCATATTTCGGGCGCGGCCACT
>JAPLKX010000675.1 GCA_026387845.1 Candidatus Hydrogenedentota bacterium
CGCGCCAAACTCGATGCACTGCTCGAAACCGAAATCGCCGGCGTCGACGACGACTGGCAGGCCCGCCGGCCATGGTTCGTCAGTTCCAACAACCCCGTCACCAACCAGTGGGTGCTGCCCAGCGAAGGCCTCGTCCGCGCCTGCCTCATCCTGCGCGCGCGGACGCGCGGCGTCGACACCCACCGCGACGCTTACGAGCTTGGTGTTAAGAACCTGTTGGCCGCGCTGGATGCACACGGGCAGGCCGGCGAATTCGAGGAAGGGTTTGGCTATGCTTCGTTCACCGTCACGTCGCTGCTCCACGCGGCCCACGCCATGGCCGTGGCCGGCGACCGGCGCGCCATCGACCACCCATTCCTCCGCCACTTCGCCACGTGGCTGGTGCACCACTTCCAGCCGGGCAACATGGCGATCAACTGTTTTGACGCGGGCGGCGCGTTCGACGCGGCCAAATCGACCCGGCCGCTGTTGTCGCTGCTGGCCGTCTGCACCAACGACCCCGTCGCCCGCTGGGCGCTCTCTTTCCAGGCCGGCGGCCCGTCCAACGATCTCGGCGGCCTCGCCGGGCGCAGCCTCGAACCAGTGGGCGTCGATGCCGCCCCACCGCTCTACGCCGCCTACGAGCGCGCCGCCCGCGTCAATTGGCGCGACAGTTGGGACGACAACGCCACCGGCGTCTGGGTGCGCGGCGGCCATCCGCTCGACCAGCACGACCACCAGGACCGTGGCCACGTCAACTTCATCTGCAAAGGCAAACCCATTCTCATCGAAGCGGGGACGCCCTCCTACGACCACCCGCTGATGATGACGCAGTACACACCCGGCGTCGGCCACAACGTCCTCCAACTCGGCGCCGCCGCGCCCGCTGATTCCGCCAATGCCGGCGAGCTCGTGTGGATGCCCGGATGGCAAAAGGCCGGCGGCGTCGCGCCAATCAGCGTCAACCGCCTCGACGCCTCCGGCGGCGATATCACCGTCGACGCCACGAAATGCTACGACGGCGTCCAACTGTGGAGGCGGCGCGTGACGTGGGATGCAAACAGCCTGGCCGTGTCTGACGAGGTGCAACTCGCCCCTGACGCCTCCGACGTCATCCTGCTCCGCTGGCACCTGGGGACAAATGAGGACGTCGCTATCCGGGAAGAAGCCGGCGAGTATGCGCTGGAGTTCAGCGGCCTCCGAATCTCGATCGAACCATCCGCCCCCGTCGTGGTTTCGCAAATCAAGCTGCCCGACCACACGCTCGAAGGCCACACCGGCGACGACGACCCCGGAAACGTCCACACCTGCATCGTCGTGCGGACGCGCGAAAAAATCGGCTCTTTTACATGCTCTCTAAGGGCGGTGCCGGCAGGATGACGTCCGCTCGTTTGCCCCGTTTCCACAATGACCAGCCAACCACAATCAGGTACGGCATAAGCTGGAACGCAATCCATACCGGCTGCCCGCCCGTTTGCCGCAACGCCCAATGCCGATCCAGGAATAAGCCAATGATGGCCGCCGCAAACAACGTAAGCAGCACCGGAAGATCAGGCAGAATGGCAGCGTAAAACGGCGCGCGCCCGCCCATTTGCCAATCCGCGTGGACAAGCCGCGGCGCCAGCCACCATGCCACTATAACCACACCCCAAACCGGCAGCAGCCATGCTCGGTTGGCTCCCACTGCGGCTCTATTCATGTGTGGTACCTCGTGCCTTGACAATGGGCTTAGTCTAGCCACAACTTGGGTGACGCGCAAGATGCCTGGTCAATCATCGATTAAATAATCTGGGCAGATCGGAGCGTAATGGCGTCGTCGTCAGTAAGGCGCAGGGCAGTGTTAAACCGCCGCCCTTCGCGGTTCAACATGGTGCAGAGCCATTCGGCGTCAGGCCCAAAGACACGGGTGAGGCGAAAACGCCTGGACTGCATCGGCACGAGCCGCAGTTCAGTCAACTCCCCGCTGCACACGTTGATGCGTGCGAGGTACATCAGCGCGAGACCGCCCTTGTAAGACTCGTACCCGCTGATGCCCTCGTAGTCGGTAATGAAATCTCCGCAGCCGTAGAGGATCAACTTGCCGCGGTAGATTTCAAGCGGGCGGACGTGGTGCGACGAGTGACCGTGGACGAGGTCGACGCCGTCGTCGACCAACCGGTGTGCAAAACGTACCAGCGCTGCGGGAATCTCATACCCCCAGTTGCTGCCCCAGTGGATAGAGGCCACCGCCACGTCCCCCGGCTGCCGGGTGCGCGCGATCTTCTCCGCTAGAAGCGCCGCGCTTCCCTCGGAGAGGCTGTCCAACAGGAATACGCCTGGCTTGTCTCCTGCTGCCGCCCATTCGGGTGGGATGCCGCTTGTTTCCGATCCCACTGAGAAAACCAAAACGCGCCCCTTGGCGCTTGTTTCCAAGCGTGCAGGCTGCATGGCGTTGTCTACGTTGCGGCCGGCGCCGGCGTACCTCAGACTGGAGCTTTCCAGTGTCTGCAGCGTTTCGATGAGCCCCGGGTATCCCCAGTCGAGCACGTGGTTGTTGGCGAGGCAGCAGCAATCGATGCGAGCGGCGGTGAGGCACCCGACGTTTTGCGGGTGCATCCGGTAATGGACCGGTTTCCGCGGCCAGAACTCGTCGCTCGTGGTGATGCTGGTCTCGAGATTGACGATCCGCAAATCCGGGTTGGCCTCATCCAGTTCCCGTAACGCATCACCCCAGATGTACTCGAAGCTCACTGGACGCACAATCGGGCCGTTGGCAGATTTGGCCAGCCCGACATAGTCTCGTGCGTCATGAATGTAGCGCTCGTGCAGGGCAGGGTCGCCCGGATGCGGCAACACCTGGTCGATGCCGCGGCCCGTCATCACGTCGCCACAAAAGAACAAATTGAGTGCCGGCTGCTCGCCCATGACGGTCATTACACCTTGGATCAGCCCTGCCCTCCCCTAACCGTTGCGGCCAGGGAATCTATTTCCAGCGACGAGAATGGTGCAGACCGCAACCGAAGCCTCACAACAAAGCCCAACATCCTTCCCTTGAAATCGCCGCCCACAACTTGGTACAATTTACACTCCCGCTGGGAAATGCCCAGTGGGTCTTTTTTGAGGGCAACGAGTTAAACCGTCTTTTTCGGCGTCCCCATCGTCTAGCCTGGCCTAGGACACCGCCCTTTCACGGCGACGACACGAGTTCGAATCTCGTTGGGGACGCCATTTGTTTACCCTGTTGACAACTGGGGCCACACCTTTTTCTCAACTTTTCTTTTTGACGGGCAATCCTTTCCAAACGGAAAAGAGGTATGATGCCCGCACATCCGGGTCAATCGGTTCAACCCCAAAACAGAAGCTGACGCAACTTATGTCACTAAAGCCGCTTACACATCGGCAGAACATTTTGACCATACGGGCCGGAAAACCTGGCGTAGGAGAAAACGGGATGACGCGCGCGCACGCGGGCGAAATGAATCGGCGCCAGTTCTTGAAGAAGACGGCCGGGGCGGCCGCCGCGATTGCTGCTGTTCCGCACATTGTGCCTTCAACCGCCCTCGGGCAAACTGGAACTACCACGCCGGGTGAACGGATCGTCATGGGCAGCATTGGCGTCGGAAACATGGGGTTCGGCGACATGAATGCGTTCATGACCATGCCCGAGGTACAGGTCGTGGCGGTGTGCGATGTCAAGAGAACCATGCGCGACCGGGCAAAGGAGGCCGTGGACGCGCACTATGGCAACACGGACTGCGCCACGTACAACGATTTCCGCGAATTAGTCGCCCGCGACGACATTGACGCGGTGTGTATCGCCTCGCTCGACTCGTGGCATGTGCTGCATGCTCTGGCGGCTGTCCGATCGGGCAAGGATGTCTACGTCGAGAAGCCCCTCGGGATGAGTATCAACGAGATCAAGGTCTTGCGCGACGCGATCCACCGCTATGGCCGCGTTTTCCAATTTGGCACGCAACAGCGATCCAGCCAGGAGTTCCGACACGCTTGCGAACTGGCCCGCAACGGACGCTTAGGCAAAATACACACGATCAAAGTCGGCGTGCACGCCGGCGCCGCCGAACGCTCCGGCCTGAAGACGTACCTTCCCGAGCCCGTTCCCGACTGGCTGGACTACGAAATGTGGCTGGGCCCCGCGCCCTGGTCGCCGTACACAACCGCACGCCTCACGTACCCCCACTGGTTTCACATCAGCGACTACTCGCTCGGGTACGTGTCCGGCTGGGGCATTCACCACATCGACATCGCCCAGTGGGGCAACGGAACCGAGTTGACCGGCCCCGTCGAAGTCGAGGGCACGGCACAGTTCCCATCCGATGACGCGTTATGCGACAACCCGATCAGTTGGAACACGCGCATGAAATACGCCGATGGTGTGGACCTCATCTACACCGGCGACGGTCCAGGCTTCACGGGGGTCCGGCACGGCATCACCTTCGAAGGTTCCGATGGCTGGGTTTGGGTCAACCGCGGCGCCATCGAAGCCGAGCCCAAAAGCCTGCTGAACGAACAGTTCGGCCCCAACGAAATCCATTTGCCCATCAGCAACTTCCACCAACAGAACTTCCTCGAAGGTGTCCGCACGCGGGGCAAGACCATCTCGAATATTGACGTTGCCGTGCGGTCTGACACCGTCTGCCAACTGGCCTGGTGCGCCTTCCACCTCCAACGCAAACTCCGCTGGGACCCGGTCAAGGAGGCGTTCATCGGCGACGCCGATGCGAATCGGATGTTAGACAGAACCCTGCGAAGCCCATGGCATCTGTAGATCCCAGACACAAACGTTCACGCGCATAGCATGACCGGACTGGAACCAGCGATGCACTGTCTTGTTCCCTTAAAACCGAGCAATATCCTCATCATGAGCCTGAGGGTGTGCGTACGTGTTCGCCGTCATCAACTGTCGAGTGATGGAGCCTTTGCTGATCTTGAAAATAAACACTCCCTCTATCGCCGCATGAGAAGCATAAGGTATGCTGGAGTAAGTGGGTAGTTTTGCTGAACTCGCAAGCGACTTAGGCGAGACCGCTATCCAGCCGCCCCCAAATACCGTCAGACAGCCTTCCAGGAAACCCCCACATACTCGGCCAACTCAGCTTGGCTTCTTGCTGGATTTTTCCCTGTCAACTCACGCAGCCGACATGCTGTCTGCTGAGGCGGGAAACGCAAGATGTTATCTGGCAAAGGTTTTCTGCACAGACTGAAGGCCCGACCGAGTAATTAACTGCTTTACATATGGGACGCCATTTTACTCCAATTAAATTGGAACTGCTCCCTCTTCGGCGTGGCCGGCTTTTTCAGTAGCGATTACAGGCTCAGCACTTATGCCAATCCTCTATTTCCTGTCCAAGATGAACGAGTTACCAGCCACGGCCAAAGCCGCTTAATGGTTGGTCCGCCCACATCTTCATGACACGCCGCCTGTCTCGCAACCGTTTCGTCTGGAATGCCTGTACTTTGATGCCGGGTTGGTCAATTTTTGGGTGGCTCTGCCATTACCGATTTCACGATGTTGGTTACGCCCTTGACCATCTCATCCTCGACTTCCGGCGCCCAGCCGACCGGCGAAGCATATTGAATCTGAATCACGATCCCCTGGTATGCCTGCAGACGGACCAACTCGCGCGTCGGGATGTACAGGTTATGCTCGCCCATATAGCCAAAAACCATTATGGGCATGTTTCGCCGGAACGCATCCTTGATGCGGGCACCGATCGGCGCGCACACCTCGCCTTGCATCGCCACAAGCGCCATCGGGCCTATCCTGGATACGATGACCTCTTCATACTCGCACTGGAATTCGTCGGGAAGACTGGCTGCGAATTTCTCGTGCATCTTTGCGTCATTCTTATCAATCAAAAACGTGTCATCCGTGCAAACCAGGTCGGTCGTCTTGGTGGGGAAGGGCAACTTGTTGTCGTACCAATAGAGCAGCATTCGAACCCAATTGGTCTCGCGGTATCCGTCTTCGTTGGGATACGTGACCAAGCCGGCATCTTTGGGAAACTTCTTGGCGCGTTTCAACGCCTCTTTCTTTGAAATGGGCGCCGCGAGAGGAAGTGGCAGCGTCTCACGTTTGCTGGTGATCGGTCCGGTAACATCCTGCAGCGGCCCATTGGCAATCTCCCGCCGCGCGGCATATCCGGGACGCCCTCGATATTCTTGGGCCGAAGCGGGAATTGGTTTCCGCCGCACGCATCCGCGTACATGGCTTGGACGCCCGGCATTTTCGCTTCAATTTCCTCCATGGCGAAGCCGGGATGGCCTGCTTCGTACTTGGACCGGGAGCCCTGGAGTGGATGAGTGGGCTGATTGAAGAGCAGGGCTACGGCCTGGTCGCCGGCCATAACCTTTAGAACCTGGATTTCGTAGTCAACCGGCGCATTGCCAAGGCTCACGAGACAATATTCGTAGCCAGAGCCAAATAGGAGCTTCACCGGGCCCTGTTCATTGGCAATGGCTTCTTTGATCAGGTCGAACAGGCGGCCGGCCAGCCAGTCGCCGTACTTGAAGTTGTTCGGGTTGATTTGAATGGGCCCGTTGTGGTTGTGGGTGGCCAGCAGGATCAACCGCGCGGGATCGATCCCGAGTTCGTCGCGGACCCGCTTGCGCAACGGTGCCGTGGCTCTGTCCAGGCAGTTCAGATCGTAGGTGAGGATGACGAGCCGTTCTTTGCCGTCATTCAGCACTAGTGCGCGCGCACAGATGTCCGCGAGTTTGCCGGTTGCTACAGGGCCATTCGTTATGACTAATGGGACGTCGGGTGTGATAACGGCCTTCGCCACGCCCGCTTTCATGTCAAAGGCCCTCGTGGTAATTGGAAACAGCGCAATCAAACCCACTACTACGCAGATACTGATAATTGGTCGCCTCTCCGATAATTTCCTCATTGAACACTCCCTTCGCTACGGTTACTGCTTGTGATTCTGTTACGTTTGGCTTGTGCGGCTTGGACACTCAGCTTTTTCCCAAAAGGCTTCTACTCAGCTTGGTACAGCCACTGCTCGTTGAAATGAACGTATTTGATGGTCTTGGTATTGTATGAGTACGTAGCGTGAAAACTGCCGTCTCTTCCCTGGACGATCGACGGATAGTCGAACCGCTGGCCGGGACTGTTCTCGAGATGGCGCGTATGCGGCCATGACTTGCCGCGGTCTTCAGAGATGGACACGGCAAGCCGGTCTCGCTCCTTCTCGGAATCATTGTAAATCATCAACATGCGGCCGTCCCTGAGCAGGATGGCCTCGATGCCCGCCCCGGGATGGGGCAGGTCGGTCATCGTCACCGGGGACCACGTCATGCCGCCATCCTGCGAATCACTGCGCAGGATGCGGTGCGCCGGGCGCCCATTGCGGAAAAAAGCCGCCATCGACTTGTCGGGAAACTCGACCACGGTGGGTTGTTCCAGGCCCCGGGCCGGAACGGCTTCCCCGATTGTCCAGGTTGCGCCACTGTCTTTTGTGATGGCCATCGCGGCAACGCCGGAATTCTCGTTTGCAAGCGGTAATAACAACGCCTCGTCTGAGCGGATGATCGGATGCGCACGGGGCATCCATCCCAGCCGCGTCTTGTAGGGGTCCTTCAGGCCGCCTTGTGTCGCCTTCATCCCGGCGTGGCGTTCCGTGCCCGCTTCCAAGGTCTTTTGGTGAACGATAAGCAGGTTCTCAGTGTCCCATTTGGGCGGGCCCGGCTGGTTGTAGGTTGTCGAAATGTGATATCGAATCAGCGCGCTGCCCCAGGCTTTTTCCGGCACGCCCAACAACACCGCATGAAAAAGCCACAGCTTTGCATCACCGTCAATAACCATGCACGGATTGTTGTCCGATACACCAAAGGTGTCGGCCGCAACGAACGCCGGTTCCCACTCCGCGCTTCCGTTCGGCTTCCGGCTGCCGCCAATGCGCACATCGTCGCTCTTATCACGTTCCTTGGAAAAGTAGGGCGGTGGCAACTCGGGTCCATTCTCATACCATACCGCGAGCAGGTCCCCATTTGGACATTCGACAACACAGGACGCATGCACGTGGCCGTGCGATTCCTTCTCAGGATCGAAAATGAAACCCGATTCGAATACCACTTGTGCCGGGGCGCCCGATAGCACTGCGCACCAACTCGCCAAAATCACTGTCACGCCCGTCATGTCTTTCCCTGCCCCTTCCTTATTCTCACTTCTAAGCCTCTTGCAGAACCCTCTGCTTTCAAACCGATGCTGACGTTATAGCATGAGCATGGCGAAGGATCGAAGTTTTCCGCGATCTTCACTGTGGGGCACACCTGTTTGCTGGTTCAAATTCGCTGTCGGGACCTGAAATCGGCAAGGATGTGGGAGACGTTAAAGTTGAGTTTGAAATGCAAAGTCTGTACGGTCAGATTCTGAAGTCAGGGGACACCGCTCCGGGGTTTTGGGAGTTTTTCGACCAGTATGGGAAAGCCCCTCTTAATCAACGCGTACAAGTTCTGGAAAGGATAGCCTTATGAGGAGTCTGTTAACGACACTGCGTGGAGTCGCCTCGGTTTGCGGCGTCGCCATGATCTTGGCCTCGCCTATTGCGAGTGCAGCGCTTGACCAACAGACCGTTGACCTCGCTGGCGCAACGATCGTGACCCGCACAGGCCCGCTTCAAAAGGCCGAGCAAACGGCTGCGGTAGTGCTGGTTGAGGAACTGGAAAAGCGCATTGGCAAGCGCCTGCCGGTCTCGACGGCGTGGCCGAAAGAGGGTGTCGTCGTGGTGGTGACCGCGGGAGGAATCGAGCCGGTCGCGGGTCATCCCGTGCCCAACCGGGAAGCGGGTGACCGGCCCGAGACGCGGCCCGAGGGCTACCGCCTTTTGACGCAGGATGGCAAGACGGTATGGGTCGTGGGCGCCGACCCACGCGGCGCGCTGTTCGGCGTTGGGCGCCTTCTTCGCAGCCTTGAGTGGGCCAGAGACACCGCGCGCATTTCAGCGTCTCTTGACGTAGCGATGGCGCCGGCGTATCCCATTCGCGGCCACCAACTCGGCTACCGCGCCCGCGCAAATTCTTATGACGGTTGGGATGAAAAACAGTACGAGCAGTACATCCGCGAATTGGTTATCTTCGGCTCGAACGGCATCGAGAACATCCCTTTCCAGGACACGCAGATAAGTCCACACTGGCCCGTCCCGCGGGACGTTATGAACTCGAAGATGAGTGAGATCTGTGACCGCTACGATGTGGATTACTGGGTTTGGACTCCGGCCACCTTCGATCTCAGCGACCAGAAACTGCGGGACGAAGAATTACAGGTGCACGAGAAATTCTATCGCGAATGCCCGCGGTTGAACGGCATCTTCTTCCCGGGCGGCGATCCCGGAAAGAACCCGCCCGAGCTTGTCCTGCCGTTCCTCGAAGACCTGTCGAAAATCCTCGCCAAATACCACCCCGAGGGAAAGGTCTGGATGTCGACGCAAGGGTTCGGCGGCAAGAAACTCGATTATGTCGTCAAGTACCTCGAAGAGAAGAAGCCCGCGTGGCTGGGCGGCATCGTGGCGGGCCCGCAAACCGCGGATCCGCCCGCGCTCCGCGCCCGCATACCCGAACCCTACCCGCTGCGGGACTACCCGGACCTCACCCACACGGTCCGCTGTCAATACCCGGTCCCGTGGTGGGACCCCGCGTTCAATTTCACGTTGGGCCGCGAGTGCTGCAATCCCCGCCCGCTGTTCTACACACTCGTTCATAGGCAAACGGCCCCCGCCACCGTCGGTTTTATCAGCTATTCGGACGGCTGCCATGACGACGTCAACAAGATCATCTGGAACGTCCTGGGGGTCGATCCCGACACCGACCCCCGCGACATCCTCATCGAGTATTCACGGTTTTTCTTCGGCCCTGATGTGGCCGAAGCCGCAGCCGACGGCATCATGGCGTTTGAAAAGAACTGGGTCGGCCCGCTTATTACGAACTCGACCGTCGACTCGACGCTGGCCCTCTGGCAGCAACTCGAAAACAAGAAGCCCGAGTTGAAAGGCAACTGGCGTTGGCAGCTCTGCCTGTTGCGCGCCTACTACGACGCCTACATCCGCCATCGCCAGATGTATGAACTCAAGCTCGAGGATGAGGCAGACAACGTCATGGCGCAGGCCGACACTCGCGGTGCGGATGCCGCAATGGACGCCGCGCTCGAAGTCCTCAAGCGGGCGGAAACCCAGCCCTGCCGAAAAGACCTGCGCGACAGAGTCGATCAGCTCTGCCAAGCCCTGTTCGACTCCATCAAGCTGCAGACCAGCGTCAAGCGTTTCCAGGCCAGCGAATCGGAACGCGGTTGCGTGCTCGACTTTGTCGATTATCCTCTCAATAACAGATGGTGGCTCGAGGACGAGTTTACGAAAATCCGAAAGATGCCGGCGGAACAGGAGAAGGTCGCACGGCTCGACGTGCTCGCCCATTGGGAACATCCCGGGCCCGGCAGTTACTACGACGACATCGGCGATTTGGCGAAATCGACCCACTTGGTCCGCGGGCCCGAACTGAACACAGATCCGCTGATCCCGTTAAACGAAACCGACTTTCCCGATTTCGTTTGGGACCAGGGCGGGTACAGCCGCCTGCGACTGTCGTGGCAAGGCAGCATGAGACCGGATCAGATGATCTATGAAAACATCGACCCCGACGGGCAGTATACAATTCGCATAAACGGGAGGGCCGCCCGGTTGTATGTCAACCGGAAAACAGTGGAGCCGGCCCCCGCCGCTCAGATGTCCCAGCCGCCCGCGGATACCCTGCCCGCCGCACGGGCTCCGCGCCCAAGGTTCACCCCGCAGTTCAGAGAGTTCCCGATACCGCAGGATCTGTTGAAAAGCCGCAGGATTGTCGTCAATTGGAGTGACCCCAGCCTGCCCCCTGCCACGGGCATGCCCTTTGAAGCCCCGACCACCGAAGTGTGGTTGTTGAAAAAGCCGTAAAGGTCACTGCTCAGTGCTCCCCGGTCTTGTTCGGCGTAGGCGCGGTCGTCTCGCCCGCGCCGTCCAAACCACTGGCTATGATCAACGATTAAGGCCGTGGTCAACCACACAGCGGAACAAGGAAGCTTCTTAGGATCGGGCTGCCGGTGGTCCAGGAGAGGTTGGGGCGTTGACGGCGCGGCCGAGACGACCGCGCCTACGCCGAACGTGATGTCCGAACCTGGCCTCAAAATCAGGGGCGCGCCGTCCAGGGCATGTTGTCTTTTTGCATCAGCCAAATCTCGTACAGGCCCGTGATGGGCATGAAACCCGGCTTGGGCGTCAGGGCGATGTTGAGCTTGCCGTCTTGGGTGAGTGACAGCGGAATGTCAAATTCATGGAACGCGGTTTCGCCCATCGGTACGCTGAACCCATCGCTGATCACCTCGCCATCCGCAACCAGGCCTTCCATCAATTTCATCTCTTTGATGGCGGGCATGTCTTCCTCGAAGTGGGCGCCTACCGAAACTCGCACCACGTACTGCACGCCCGGCTCGAGGCCATCGTAAGCAAAGCTGACGCCGGGCTCGCCCATCGTATAGGCCAGGTTGTAGTGGGAGTGTTTTGCAGGGCCGGCAAACGGCATGAAAGCCCACAGCGTCTCTCCGTGAGTCAGGTGCTTGGACTCGCAAGGCCAGCCAAGATCGTCATAGTACCCGCCCGCGCCGGGGTCCTCGTACTTCAGCAGTTTGTTAATGGCGTTGCGCATCATCCCGCTATTGCCGGCAGCCTTGGCGTCCTCGAGCGATTTTTTCCACCACCCGGCTTCTGAAAGATCAAGTTTCGCCACGATGAACGGGGCCGGCTCGCGGTAACCGATGGTCGTATTGGATTCTTCGCCGCGTTTCATTGCCTCGTCCATGAGGGTTTTCATCTCGGGCGTCTCGAAAGGTTGATTGAGGATTTCGAGGGCCTTGTCTACCGCGGCGGCCAACTCGGCATCGGCGGAGACGGACGTCAAAACCGCCTCGGCCTGCCGCTCCAACTCCCGCCCGCGCTCGAGGTCCAACTGGATGTATCTATCCATGAGGGCCTTCTCCATAATGATGCGCCAGCGGTAATCGTCCTTGAGGAGGTTCTCGGGTATTTTCTGCCCCGCGGAACGCAGAAGCTCGACCGCCCTGCCAATCCCCGGGTTGTCAATGACGGGTTTTTCCAGCGTCTCTTCCATCAGGAAAATGGCCTCGGCCATTTCATCCTGGGCCTCGGGTCCAAACCAGTACCTGCAATACTCTTTGGTAAGGGCCTCGGCATCCTGGTACGGGTCCCAAAGCATCCGGTACCAGAACCACTTGTTGAAATCGTCGTGCATCCCTTCGCTGTAGTGCATGTCGCCGATCGAATAATGCAGGATCTCCGTGGCCACCTTGTGGAAATTCCGCGGCCGCGCGTTCCACGACCGCCGATCGTACACGGCGGCAAGCGCGATGTCGGGTTTCGCGACGGCGAACTGCGCCTGCATCCAGTGCGTGATGTCCGTATACAAGGCAATGTTGGTGGTTCGCGGCAACTCGTGGTGCATGAACTTCAGGTAGTTGCCGAGGGGGCCGAACCCTTCGTATTCGAACCACCGCGGGTTGACGGGGCCGCGAATGTAAGTCTGCATCTCGTCGGCTCCCGGGCCGTACCTGATGGCGTATAACCAGCTTGAATCACCGCTGTTAAGGTAATCCATGATGGCCTGATCCCCTTCGTTGGTCAGGTCCTGGTTGGTGGCGAGCACCTTGGTGTTGGGGTGGTACTTGTGCAGGATGTCGGCGATGTCATGAACAAGCGCGATGTACTTGTCGCCCCACGGCATGCACTTCTCGCAACGGCATCCGCCCTCGTCGCCCGAGTTCGTAGTGAAAAAATCGTAGTCGGGGCAGTTCTTGAATTCCTGGTCATACGACTCGAGCAGCGCCTTCCGCGCCTCCGGCACGGACGGGCACACGTACTTGGGCGAGCGGCCGCCGTCGGCTCTCCATTCCGCGGGAAAACCCTCCGGCATCTGGTTGGCCGTGCGGCCGAAACACGTGAGCATTCCATAAGCGGCCATCTCCGCGGGGTCGCCTTCGTAGACGTTTGTGCCCAGCAACATCAGGTCTTCCATCACCTCGCGGCGCTCATCGGCCGTCTGCGGCCGCAGATTTCCAAGCTCACTGGCGCGGCTGCCCGGGCCGGTGGGCCTGCCGCCCCGGAGTAAAAAGGCCGGTTTTTGCACGGTATCGACGGGCGGAATCGCAACCGCATCCGGCAGGAACGTCATTGACCTCAGCAGATAACCCACACCGTACAGCGTGCCGCGACCGTCAACGCCCGCCACTACCACGTAATATGTTGGCCCGACCTTGCCGCACTTGACTGCGAAACCTTCGGGGTGCGCCGTATCGGAGTTGGGAAGTGTGGGAAGGGCCATTTCCACATCGTGCATGAGCGTTGCTGCCCGCTTATTGCTCGACAGCACGCCGACTACCACGACCGCGTCTGCGCCGGCGATAAGCCTGTCGGCGTCTGGAGCGTCTTCCTTCACCACGTCAACCGCCACCGCGCTGCGCTTCATCACGCGGCTCCTCAGGATTTCGGCGGCCTTCAATTCAGGCGGCGCCGCTTGCTCGCCGGTGACTATAACCAGGCGTTTGGCCTTTAACGCCGGCGTGGCGGGATCGCCCTGCCCAAAAGCGGCAACGCCGAACGCACAAATACACACAACCATTATGAGCGGACGAATCACGGAGTACCTCATGCTTGCTGCCTTTCACCGAATAAGCCCTGCGGCGGGCGCCATCCCAAGCAAAATCGAGCCATAATACCATATCCAGGGCGAGCAGGAACGGAAGAGAATGCCACGGGTTTTTTGACCTCACTGCTTCAAGGAACGCATAATTCCAAGTCGCAGGCCTTCGGCTGTGCCGGGGGCGAAAGGCCGTGACTCCCGTGGGGACTCTCATTATCATTGCCGTCGCATTCGCACAAGCGCTATCCGCGGTGAAGACAGGCATCGAGGTCCTATCAGAAGCCGCGGATGCCGGCCGGCACGAACTCGTGTTGAGCGGTGAGGACTGGATGTACTGCGGCCACACATGCGGCACCTTGCATGGTCATTCGTGATACGGTTCAATTTCCAGGAAGTTGAACGTCTGTTCCTGTCCGACGGGGCCTGTAGGTCTTGTGTCGCTGTCCCAGTCCGAAACGGTCAGCTTCGCCGATTTTCCTCGGGGTTTGAATACAATCCAATGATAAGTTATCCAGACCGGTATGGGTGGCTCGGGATTGGACGCGTACATCTCCCTGAATGACCGGGTCGAGTCGATGTCGGCGCCTTTCAGGAACGCCTTTCCGATGAAGCCTGTTGCCTCTTCCTTTGTTTTGGACTTCGGGTTTACCAGGTCGTTGTAGTCGCACGAAAACATCTTCATCGAGTACATCCTGCCCGGCTCCAGATGCTTGATGGTTTGCGAAAACGTGTTCGGCTTGTTTGCACTTCGCTTCATTACGAGGAACGTGTCGCCGATATGTTCGGGGTCGGCGGGGCGCCCCAGCCCCATGTAGCGTCCCTCAATTCGGCCGTATCGGGGGAAACTCTTGGGGAATATCGAGCCGCGTTGTGCGGGATGCAATTTCCAACCTTCAGTTCCGTTCTGGAAATCCGCGTTCCGTGTGTGCGTGAGAAACAGCGGATCCCGCGTCAGCATGTCTGTTTTCCCCTCGATGGCATAGTGGCGGTACAGCTTCCCGACAAATCGCACGGTTTCCTCGTCCGCTTGCGACGATGTCCACCAGTTGAGACCGCGCATGCCGGACATGACCGGGTCGTTTGCGACGATGTTCATCTGCTGATCCATCCAGACGTGGTAATCAACGTTGGGCAGTTTGTTGATCCCGCCGGGCGGCATCGAAAACAGGCCAAACGTAAGAATCATGTCCTTCTTGACACCAGGCTCTTTGGCCTCCCAGTCGGCTATTCCGTCGATAAACTCCTGTAAGGCGTCTTGGGAAGCTTTTGGGCTGGATCTCTCGAAAAGATAGCGTTCGAGGGCGACGGGGTAGTTGCAGTCGATCAGAGTCCGTACAAACGTTGGGCCGATGCTTTCCTGGTTGAGTTTTTTCCCGCTGCCGCCTATATAGGCATACATGGTCTTGTTTTCGTAGCGGTCATCGGCGCGTATTTGCCTGAACGCCTCTTCATAGGCGCGATGGCGTTGCTGTTCCTGTTGCATTCGTTCCTGGCGCTGCGGGCTTACGGCTGCCCCAGGCCTGGCCGATGGCTTGTTGACGATAAACTCGTCGATGATGATGCCGTCCGCAAAAGGAACCGTATCAAGGAGGTTGGTCCAGTATTGGAAGTGATCGCCACTTGTCTTGCCCTGGGCGCTTACGCCGGCTTGCGCAACGAATTTCTTTCCTTGGCGGCGCCAATCATCAATGACGGACTGGTCAAGCTTAATATTGCTGGGAACAATCAAGGTGGTTATGTTGGGCAGGATATCCTTCCTGAGGAAATCCATGTCGTACCGGCCATAGGATTTGATCGCAGGATCGAACAGGCCGCAATCGATTAGTTCGGGTATTGCCTTCACAACAAGTCTGTCCACGGTGAATTCGCCCTGGCAGTCCACCCGGAGCGTGTGTTCTCCCTTTGTCACATAGCGCGCCGCCTCGGCCACGTTGGACGCCGCAGGGCCGGAAACGACAATAGCCCCGCCCGGCGGAGTGTTATCGAGGGTTATGCTGCAGGTCCCTTTTCCCGTGTGCGCTGCGGAGATGAAGATCCAGCCCTCGTCCGGTCTCGTAAAAGAAAAGGAGTTGCCGGCCTTTGAAATAGAAGACGCCTCGAGAAGTTCTGAAACCAGATTGTTCAGCCTCTTTTCTCCGGCAAACACAACCGTTGATTCAGCAGATCCCGGGAACTGGTAAATGAATGCCAACAGCACCATCAATGCAATCAAACACGGTTTCATCGGAGGTGGCCCTTTCTTGGCAGATGACGCGGCCCGGCCCCATTGACATCCGGGGCGCTCGACCGCCGCGGCATTTTATCACCGATGGTTAGCCCGAAAAAGGGCTACTCCCAAAATCTTCTGTTGCCTTTCCTTACCGCGGCAACACCCCCGCATAAACCGTCGTAACCATATCGCGCACCAGATCGAGGAACGGCCCCGGGTACACGCCCAACAGCACAAGAAGGCCTGTCAGGCAGGCCAACGCCCCGCCCCCTTGCAGCGACAACCCCGGCAGCGCGGGCCGGTCCGCCCCGCCGGCCTCCGCAGGCATGTACATAATCCCGACAACACGCACGTAATAGAAGAGGCTGATGGCGCTCGCGGTCACGAGCACCACCACCAGAGCCCACTGGGCGGCCTGCTCGCCCGCAAGAATCACGAGAACTTTCCCCACGAAGCCGCCCGTCAGCGGTATGCCCGCCAGCGAAAATATCATCACCGAGAAAACCACCGCCACGAACGGCCGCCGCCAAAAAAGCCCGCGGTAATCTTCGATCCATTCCGCATCCCGTTCGCCGGGCGACAGCAGCGACACAATTCCAAACGCACCGAGAGTGGTCACAAAATACGCGGTCAGGTAGAAGGCCGCCGCCGTGGACTGAATATGGCCTCGTCCCATGAAGGCCACCAGGAGAAAACCCAAGTGAGCGATGGACGAATACGCCAGGATGCGCTTCATGTTGTTCTGGAGCAGCGCCAGCCAACTCCCAAACAGCATGGAGGCTATGGCAAGGATTACGAACGTCACGTACAGAGGCGGGTAGAAGGCCACGTCGGTCTGTGCAAAAAGCCGCAACAACAATGCAAACACCGCGCCTTTGGAAGCCGTGGCAATGAACGCCGTGACGGGGGCCGGGGCGCCCTGGTAGACGTCGGGCGTCCACAAATGGAAGGGGACCAGCGCCAGTTTAAACCCGATGCCCACAATAATCATGCCGAACCCTGCGAGCACGATGATATCGAGGGGTTCATCAGGCGATGCCGTAATATAAGGCATCCGGCTGAACTCCAGCGCGCCCGTCTGCGCATACACCAGCGCCATCCCAAACACGAGGAAAGCCGCCGACACCCCCGCCAATATCAAATATTTCAGGCCCGCTTCCGTGCTGATCTCCCGGTCGCGCGAGTACGCGATCATCGCGTAAAGCGACACGCTGAGGATTTCGAGACCCAGGAATAACGAGGCAAAATGGCGGCTGGCCACCAGTACCGCGCAGCCGAAAGTCGCCCCCAGCAACATAATGAAAAACTCCTCGAACTGACCGCGCTGTTGACGAAAATAGTCAAAGGCCAATACGGCAACAAACAGGCCAGCACCGGTTATCAGCCCGATAAAGAACCGCGCAAAATCATCAAACACGAACAGCGCCGTCACATTCCGCTGCGGTCCCCCCGGTGAAAGGGCCACCGCCATTATGGTGAGGACGAACCCCAGCAGCGTCAGCAGGAACGCAGCCAGATAATTGCGCCGCACCGCGATCGCCAGCATGACCGCGACCGCCGCCCCGCTTAGCACGATCAGGGGCAACAGCAGGATGAGTTCCACGCCGGTCATGGCGCACCTGGAGTTGCGTCAACCGGCGTCTGGGCCGGACCCCGGGCCGGTGTCTGCTGCATGACATTAAGCGAAGGCTGCACCGTGTCCAGCGCCGGCTGGGGATACAGGCCCAGCCAGATCAGTGCGCCGATGATGACGGCCATGATAGCCACCTCGCGCGGATGCAAATCCGCGATTTTCCAGTCCACGGTCTTTTCGCCATGGAAAACCGCTTGGATGATCCGCAACGAATAAATGGTCGACACTATCAGTCCCAGCGAGGCGCCTGCGGCGTAAACCGGGTAAGCCCGGAACGTCCCCAGCAGCACGAGAAACCCGCCGATGAAATTTCCGAGGCCGGGCAAGTCCAGCGAAGCCAGCGCGAGCACCATCGTGGCGCCGCTCATCCGCGGAACCGTTGACCATAGGCCGCCCATGACGCGGATATCGCGTGTTTTTGTCCTTTCCTGGAGCGCGCCGGCAAAAATGAAGAGGCCTCCCGTCGCGAGGCCATGGCATAGGACCAGCATCACTGCGCCCTGCAATGCCAGCGAGTTCCACGCGAAAATCCCCAGCAAAACCAAGCCCATGTGGCTGATGCTCGTGTACGCGATAAGCCGTTTCAGGTCCGTTTGCCCGTATGCCGCCAAGGCGCCGTACAGGATGCCGATCAAAGCCAACGTCATGGCGGCGGGCCGAAAATCCGCCACAGCCCACGGAAACAGTGGAACCACAAACCGGATCAGGCCGTACGCGCCCGTCTTCAACAAGAGGCCCGCGAGAATAACGCTGCCTGCGGTCGGGGCTTCCGTGTGTGCGTCGGGCAGCCAGGAATGTAGGGGCACGACGGGCAGTTTCACCGCAAACGCAACAAAGAAGCCCAGCATCAAGACCATCGCGATGCCCCGGGGAATCGGCGCCCCGATGTAATTGGCATATTCAAACGTGCCTCCGGTTTGCGACCCGTACAGCACGTAGAGCCCCACGATTGCCAGGAGCATGAACAATCCGCTGAACTGCGTGAAGATGAAAAATTTTACCGCGGCATACACCCGGTTTTCGTGCCCCCAAATCGCAATCAGAAAGTACATGGGAACCAGCATCAACTCCCAAAAAACGTAAAACAGAAACAGGTCCAGCGAAAGGAAAACACCGACGATGCCTGCCACAACCCACAGCAGGTTCAAGTGAAAAAAACCCGGCCGCTCCTCAATCTCGGTCCACGAAGCCGCCACGCTCAGCACCCCCAGCAGATTGGTCAGCACCACCAGTAGCAGGCTCAGCCCGTCCATCCCGACGTGGAAATGAACCCCCAGCGGGGCAATCCACGGCGCGTCCCACTCCAACACCCATGGGCCCGTCACCCCGGCAAGCGAGATCGGGCCAAAATAGGCAATCCAGATGTAGATCGACAACCCGAGGTTGCCGGCCAGAGACAACAGCGCTATCCACCGGGCCGCAGCAACGCTCACGCGCGCCGCCACGTAAGCGCCCACTCCGAAAATCAATGGAACCAGTATGAGAACCGGCAGCATCATAGGAACACCACCAATCCAAGAAGCAGAACCGCGCCGATGACAATGCCCACCGCATACCACCGCACCAGGCCCGTCTGCGTCCTGCTCAATTGCTCGTGAAGGCCCCTGTTGATCGCGCCAATCCCGCGGTAGATCCACTCGAAGGCGTCGTCGCGGCTTGCGTGCGCAAACCACACGTAGGGTTTCGCCAGCAACGTTGTGTAAACCCAGTCAAACCCCCACCCGCTGAACCAGAACCGGTGCAGCGCATTGCCCGCGGGCCGCGCCGTCCACGCCGCCACAAGATCGTTGCGTCTGAGGAACAGCACGTAGGCAAATGCCACCCCCAGCAGCACGGACCCCTGCATCAGGAGTTGGAAAACAACCTCCGTCGCGATCGGCAGCGGCTGCATCGGGGGCACGGGCAGCGCCTGCTCGACAAGCCGCGCGAACAACCGGAAGTGCCCCAGCGGCCGCGGAATATGCACGCACCCCGCCACCGTCGAGAAAAACGCCAGGATCACCAATGGCCCCAGGATGATCGGGCCGGGCCGCGCCGATACCTCGCCTTTCGGTTCGCCGAAGAACGTCAGGAAAACCATCCGGAACGTGTAAACCGACGTGATAAACTCCCCCAGCAGGGCCGCTCCCCACAATACCGGATGCCCCGTGGCCCACACACTCCACAGGATGAGGCCCTTGCTGTAAAACCCCGAAGTCACAAGCGGCAACGATGCGAGCGAGCAGGCGCCAATCAGGAAGGTCCAAAACGTAAACGGCAACTGTTTGCGCAGCCCCCCCATCTTGAACATGTTTTGCTCGTGATGCATGCTGATGATGACCGCGCCCGCACCCATGAAAAGCAACGACTTGAAAAACGCATGCGTCATGAAATGAAAAAGGGCCGCCGACCATGCATGCACGCCCAGCGCCAAAAACATATAGCCGACCTGGCTGATGGTCGAGTACGCCAGCACCCGCTTGATGTCGAACTGCGTCATGGCGCTGCAACCCGCCAGCACAAGCGTCGCCGCCCCGATCACGGCCACCGCCGTCTGTACGGGCGGCGCGATGATAAACAGGTCGTGCATACGCGCAATGAGATACACGCCGGCCGTGACCATCGTTGCCGCGTGGATCAGCGCGCTCACCGGCGTCGGGCCGGCCATCGCATCCGGCAACCACACCTGCAAGGGCAACTGGGCCGATTTCCCCACCGCCCCGGCCAGCAGCAGCCCCGCCGCGGCTATGGCCGTCGCCGAACCCACCGGCCATTGACGCACCGCCCGCACCAACACTTCCTGGATATCCAGTGTGCCCAACTGGGTAAACAGCAGAAACAGCCCTATCGCCATGGCGGTGTCGCCCACGCGCGTTACGACGAAGGCCTTGATGGCGGCCCGCGCATTCGCCGCGGACTGGTACCAGAACCCAATCAGCAGGTAACTGCAAAGTCCCACGCCCTCCCAGCCCAAGTAAAGTATCAGCAGATCGTCCGCCAGCACGAGGATCAGCATCGAGCTCACAAACAGGTTCATGTACGCAAAAAACCGCGAATACGCCTCGTCACCCGCCATGTACTGGATCGAATACACGTGGATCAGAAAGCCCACTATCGTGACTACCAGCATCATCACCACGCTTAACGGGTCCAGGTACAGACCGATGTCCGGGCTGAACCCGCCCACGTTCAGCCACGTCCAAAGGCTCTCCCGATACAAGTGGCCCGTCGGTTCGAAGGCCATGAAATCGTGCGAAAAGTAAATCGCCCCCACCATGGCCAGTCCGACTGAACCGGCCCCAATCCCGGCTACCAGCCACCGTGACAGGCGTTTCCCGACAAGCGCCAGCACGCAAAAGCCCGCCAGCGGCAACGCCGGCACCACCCACAGTTCCATCAGCATCGTTATCCTCGCATTTCGCTGGCGCGGTCGGCATCAAGCGATTTGAACCACCCATGAAACCGCAACACCAGCGCAAGGCCCACCGCCACTTCCGCGGCCGCCACGGTCAGAATGATAATGACCATCACCTGGCCGTCGGCGCGCCCCCACCGCGCCCCGCCAACCACGAACGCCAGCCCGGCTGCATTGAGCATGATTTCAATGGACATCAGGATGAATAGGATGTTGCGCCGCACGAGCACGCCCACCAGCCCCACCACAAACAGAAGCGCCGCCAATAGGAGCCCGTAATGAATCGGTATCGTTGCCATCACGGCAGTCTCCCTCTTTGTGCCACGGGCCCCTTTTCCGGCGGAATGCGCCGCTGGCCCAGGTAATACGCGCCGACCAGCCCCACCAGCAGCAGCATCGACGCCAGTTCCACCCCAAGCAAATAGAGCCCGAAAAGCGCCAGCCCAACCTCTTGCGGCGTCACCACGCTGCCGCTGATACCCGCGTTTGGGCGACGCACGATCACGTACCCCATTTCCACCACTAGAACCAGCGCTAGAATGCCCGGGCCAATCCAGATGCGCGCCGGCAGCCATTGCCGCTCCTGATCCACCATCGCGGGCCCGAGGTTCAGCAGCATCACCACGAAAATGAACAGCACCATGATCGCGCCGCCGTAGATGATGATCTCGAGCGCCGCAATAAACGGCGCACCCATCACGTAAAATATCAGCGATACCGCCAGCAACGACACGAGCAGGCTCAGCAAGCCGTGGATGGCGTTCTTTGCCACAATCACCATGACCGTGGCGAGTACGGCCACACCCGCCGATATGTAGAAGACCGCGTTCATGGCATCAGGCTCCGGAGATCCACCGGCGGGGCCTCATTTTCGGCCTGGCCCTTCCCCTTGCCGCCGATGGCTGTTCCGGCCACGCGGTAAAAGTTGTACCCGTGATATTTGCCCTGCCCGCTGATCAGCAAGTCTTCTTTCTCGTACACCAGGTTCTGGCGGCTGTACTCGCTCATTTCGTAATCGGGCGTCAGTTGGATGGCATACGTCGGGCAGGCATCCTCGCAAAACCCGCAGAAAATACATCGCGAAAAATTGATCCGAAAGAATCCGGGATAGCGGCGGCCGCTCTCGTCTTCAGTAGCCTGGAGCGCGATACAATCCGGGGGGCACGCAACCGCGCACAGGTAGCAGGCAACGCACCGCTCCCCCCCGTCCGGATCCCGCGTCAAAACGATCCGGCCCCGCCAACGCGGCGGCAATGGGCGCTTCTCATCCGGATACTGCACCGTGACGCGCCGGCGAAACGCGTGCAGGAGCACGTACCACATGCTGCGTAGCACACTCAACATAAAAAGGTCCGCCTAACCCGTTGCCAACATCACGCCGCCCGTCGCCATCAGGTTGGCCAGCGCGATCGGCAGCATCACTCGCCAGCCAAGCCGCATCAACTGGTCGTACCGAAATCGGGGAAGCGTCGCCCGTATCAGGATGAACAGCGTGATAAAACAGCCCGTCTTGATCCAGAACCAGACGATTCCCGGCAGGACCGGGCCCCGCCATCCGCCCAGGAACAGCGTCGTCATCAAGGCGGAGATCAACGTTATGCCCAGGTATTCGCCCACAAAAAACATCCCGAATTTCATTCCGCTGTATTCAGAATGGAATCCCGCAATCAGTTCACTTTCAGCTTCGGGCAAATCGAACGGAATCCGGTGAGTTTCCGCAACCCCTGCCACAAAAAACACCACCATGCCTACGCACTGT
>JAPLKX010000089.1 GCA_026387845.1 Candidatus Hydrogenedentota bacterium
ATCCCGTGCCTGCCCAAAACGGTCAACACGTTCATCGCATGGGGCGTCAGGATCATTCTCGAAGACCTGTACGGCTGGCAGGAACCCGTCACCCCGCATAACTGGCGCCGGCTGCACGCGCTCATCGCCGAGCGCAGCGCCGACCACGCCTGGCCACGCGACATACTCAAGCGCGCGGGGATCGTCCGCTCCGCAACCGAACTGTGGCGCGGCCGCGACGGGTCCGCCGACGACTTGTTCGATTACAGCCTCGAGTGGGCGTTCTTCTCGCGCACCCAGGTTGGGCAGCCTGACATACCCCTGTACGAACTCGAACGGACCTGGGGCGAAACGAAACCCGGTGTGCCGCTCCCCGTCACGTTCGACCGGGCCGCTGCGCCGCCTCTCCCGCGCACCATCCGCACCCTCGGCGACGTCCAAGACGCCGTCAGCCATTACGCAAGGCTCATCCCCTACGGAAAAGTCTTCTCGACCGCGACGCATTTCTCGACCGAAATCGATTACGCGCCTGTCTCAGACGCCGCGATGTCCGAGGCCATGCGGACAAGGCATGCGGCGACCAACAAGCAGCGCGATGTTTATGCCGGCTACATCACCCACGCCCTGCTAAACGAGCTTTCCCCGCACGGGCGCGAGCTGGCGTTCCAATTTTCGCTGGGCGCCGAGCCGCTTCCCCACGAATCCGCCAGTCTTCTCCGGCAGCGCACCATCGGCCAGTTGGGAGAACTAATCAGCAGGTTCCCGGCCGTCCGGTTCGTTTGTTTTCTCTCGAGCCGGCACGCCAACCAGTCCCTGTGCACGCTCGCGCGTGAATTGCCCAACCTCTCACTCGCCGGCTACTGGTGGCACAACTTCTTCCCCGGAGCCATCCGCCAGGTGTTCGAGGAGCGGCTCGACATGCTCCCCCTCAACAAGCAGATCGGCTTTTTCAGCGACGCCTATTGCGCCGACTGGGCCTACGCAAAAGCCCTACTCGTGCGGAAACTCATGGCCGAAGTACTGGCAAACAAGATCGATTCAGGCCAATACAGTTTCGACGACGCCGTCAACATCTCCCGAGCCCTCCTCCACGACACCCCTCTCGATGTACTGGGAATCCGAAAAAACTAGGGACAGACTACGAATTTCCGTACGGTTTGGGCTCTTCGACAAAGTGAGGTCGCCGGAAATTCGTAGTCTGTCCCTAGTTTTTTTTCAGCCGATTTCTCTGGCGTTGTTGACGATTTTTGAAACCAGCCCGTATTCGACGGCTTCCTCGGCGGACATCCAGAAGTCCCTGTCGCTGTCGACGGCCACTTTGTCGATGGCCTGGCCGGTTTCGTCGGAGATAAGCTTGTTGAGCCGCTCGCGGATCTTGAGGATTTCCTGCGCCGTGATTCGGATGTCCGAGGCGACGCCGGCGGCGCCCGTGCTCGGCTGATGCATCATGAAGCGCGTGTTGGGCAGGGTGTAGCGGTCTTCACGCCCTGCCGCCAGCAGGATAGGCACGCCCATGCTGGCCACGAAACCCGCGCCGATGCAGATTATCTTCGATTGCACGTATCGCAGGATGTCGTAAATCGCAAACCCCACGTCCACCATCCCGCCGGGCGTAGTCACCAGCACGCGAATCGGGTCGTGCGAATCCGAATCCAGCACCAGCGCCTGCGTAATGACGTGCTCACCGAGGTTCTCGTCGATAGGCCCGTTGATGAGAATCGTCCGCGACTTCAACAGCTTCGCCGTGATGATTCCGGTCCCCCGCTCCATTTTCTCTTCTTCTTCTTCGGGACAAGGCATAGCTACTCCCTCATTGGTTTCATAACAAATCACAACATTTTGCCATTCCACCAAGTAACCGGTCAAAAAAAGTCTGGAGCCCGGAGACTGGAGACCGGAGGAACTGCGGATCTTTCCCGTATTTGAATGGTCCCAATTGTCCCAATCGTCCCATTTTTCTCGACGCTGCCCCGCCTCTTGATCGACAACATCCTGTTAATCCCGTTATCCTGTCGAAATGAAGAGTCTGGACTCCCCGGTGGAAACCCTCTCAGGCATCGGCCCAAAACGCGCAGTCCTGCTGGCCAACCTGGGCATCACCACGGTGCGCGACCTGCTGTTCCATCTTCCCCGCGACTACCAGGACAGGCGCCGCGTTACGCCTATTGCCGAGGCGCGCGAAGGTGAAACCGTGACGGTCGAGGCGGAGGTGGTGCGGGCGCGGCAAGTCCGGTTGCGCGGCCGGATGTCGCTGGCCGTGGTGACATTGCGCGACTCGTCTGGCGAGATGCAGGCGACGTGGTTCGGCCGTGGGTTTCTGGCGAAGGCGTTTGTGCCCGGCGCGCGCGGGCTGTTCACGGGGCCGGTCGGCAAGTACAAAGGCCCGGCGCTGAAAAACCCCGATTACGAAATGTTGTCTGGCGACGACGAGGAAGACCGGCTGCACACGGGCCGGGTCGTGCCCATCTACCGGCTCACCGAGAAAGTGACGCAACGGATGTTGCGCAGATGGGCCTGGAACGCCCTGAACGCTTGTGCCCCGGAACTCGACGAGCCCCTGCCCGAACGCCTGCGCGCCAAATATAAGTTCCCACAAGTCGGACAGGCCATCCGCACCGCCCATTTCCCCGACGAAATCGATCTGGCCCAAAAAGCCCGGGCGCGGTTCGCATACGAGGAACTCCTCGAGATCCAGCTCGGCGTCCTTGGCGAGCGGGCCCAACGCCTCCACGAGGAAAAAGGCATCCGGCACATGACCAACGGCCCGCTGCTGGCAGCGTTCCGCGCGTCCCTGCCGTACAAGTTGACCTCGGCCCAGGCCCATGCCGTGGACGACATCCTGTCGGACCTCGAGTCGCCGCGCCCGATGCTGCGGCTGGTTCAGGGCGACGTGGGCAGCGGCAAAACCGTCGTGGCGCTCCATGCCATCGCCGCCGCCGCCGACGGTGCGCACCAGACCGCCGTCATGGCCCCCACCGAAGTCCTCGCAGAACAGCATTTCCTGGTGTTGCGCGGCATGCTCGAACCGCTGGGCCTGTGGGTCGAGTTGCTGACCGGCTCGATGCGGGGCGCGGCGGCGGCCCGGCGGCGCATCTTGCGTGGCGAGGCCCATGTGGTCGTCGGCACCCACGCGCTCATCCAGGAAAAAGTCGAGTTCAAGCGGCTGGGACTCGTCATCATCGACGAGCAGCACCGGTTCGGCGTGTACCAGCGTAGCGAGCTCGCCGCAAAAGGAACCAACCCGGACGTCCTGCATATGACGGCCACGCCCATCCCGCGCACCCTCGCCATCACCGTATACGGCGGCATGGACGTCACCGTCATCGACGAGATGCCGCCGGGCCGGCTGCCGGTCAAAACGCGCCGAATCCCGGCCGACAAAATCCCCGACCTCTACAACTACATTGTCGAACGGGCGCACGAACACCTCCAAACGTACTACGTCTGCCCGCTCGTCGAGGAAAGCGACAAACGCGAGCTCGCCGCCGTCACCACGCATTTCCACGAACTCTCGGCTGGCCCGTTTTCAGGGATCCGGACGGCCCTCATGCACGGCCGGCTTGATCCGGACGAAAAGGATCGCATCATGCGCGAGTTCAAGCAGGGCCTTGTCGACGTGCTGTTCAGCACGACCGTGATCGAAGTCGGCGTCGACGTCCCCAACGCCACAACCATGGTCATCGAAGACGCCGCCCAGTTCGGCCTCACCCAGCTTCACCAGTTGCGGGGCCGGGTCGGCCGAGGCAACGTACAGTCGTACTGCTTTCTCCTCGGGATGCCCAAGACGGAAGACGGGGCGCGCCGCCTCGATATCATGTGCAAGACCTCGAGCGGATTCGAGATCGCCGAAGAAGACCTCAAACTGCGAGGCCCCGGCGAGTTTTACGGCGTCCGCCAGGCCGGGCTCAGCGACCTGCGCGCCGCCGACCTTATCCGCGACGTGCGTCTGCTCGACCACGCACGCCGAGACGCTCAGGATATCCTCAAGCGCGACCCGGCCCTGGCCCAGCCGCAACACGCCCTGCTCGCCCAACGCGCCGCCAGGTTCCGCCAGAGAATTAAATAGGGACAGTCACCGTTTATTTCTTATTGGTTTCAAGGAACTGTTTTGGGTCCGGGTGGTTCTATAACGAGGAGAAATAAACGGTGACTGTCCCTATTTAAACGATTCCTCTGGTTGATTGTTGACAACCGTGATATAATGCCGGTGGGAAAGGTGGCGCTTGAGGCGTAGTGAGGGGAGCGGTACGATGAGAATTGCCTGCATTTGCGTGAGTCTTGCCGTGTTTGCGGCGGCCTTAATACTTGTCGGGGGGGCATTTGCACAGGCGGCCAACGCCGCCAGCGGCCAGGCCGCGGGTGAGGCCGTAAAACTAACCATGCCGGCTCCCGCTGCCGAAGTCACGTTTGTGGGCCGCGGTGACCGGGCCGCAGAGGTCGGCAAAGACGGCAACGTAACGGAGTTTACGCCCGACAAGCTTGTACTAAGAAACCGGGGCAAACGCGCGGGTGTGGCGCCCGTCCCGCCCGCCGCCGCTCCTGAATCTGTCAAACCAGCCGGGCCAAACCCGGTGGAAGAGGTCCAGAAGGCCGCCAAAGACGAAGGCGAGAAAGCCGTACGGGAAGCGCTTAAAGAAGCCGATGTCAAGTCCATTGAGGAAATGAGAAAAGGCCGGTATATGTGGTTTTTTGACGAGACCGGCAAAGTCATGTCCGAAGAAGAACTGGACCGCCGCATCGCCGACAAAGACGTCGCCGGCATTAAAGCCATGAACGATGACCGGGATGAGTGGACGCCCCGGAGCGCAAAAGCCGAACAAAAGTAACCCGGAGAGCCGGGTTTCACGCGCTAAA
Organism: Candidatus Hydrogenedentota bacterium; assembly: GCA_026387845.1. GTDB lineage: Bacteria > Hydrogenedentota > Hydrogenedentia > Hydrogenedentales > SLHB01 > JAPLKX01. The sequence continues at coordinate 4,834 of JAPLKX010000089.1, forward strand.
TTGCCTTCACAGTGCCGCGTTGCCATTGGCAAACCATTGCCGGCAGCCGACTTGGCTGATTTCGCAGTATTCTAAGGCAATTTTCCCCCCAAAAGAGACGTTGTAGAAGATGACCCCGTGCCAGCCAGCGCGGGGCGGAACGGCAAAGGGCTATAAGATGGCAGATGTGGCTGCTCGATCTCGTCCGTTGAACACGGTAGCCATTCTGGGCAGCTACGTTCCCCGCCAGTGCGGTATCGCCACGTTTACCAAGGACTTGCGCGACGCCATCGTAGCCGGATTCGGTGATGGCGAAGTCTTGGTGCTGGCCTTGGATGACACACCCGCCGGATATATCTACAGCCCCGAGGTCAATTTCCAGATTCGCGCCCACCAGCCCGACGACTATCGGGTGGCGGCAGACCTGCTCAATATCAACCAAATCGACATGGCGCTGGTCCAGCATGAATTCGGCATATACGGCGGGCCGGACGGCGGCTACCTGCTCGAACTCATCCGGCGGCTGCGCATGCCCATCATGTGCACGCTGCACACCATCCTCGCGCGCCCGTCCAAAGGGCAGATGCGCGTTATGCAGCAACTGGCGCGGCGTTGCGACCGGCTCGTGGTGATGAGCCACCTGGGTGCGAATATCCTGCGCGAGGTTTACGCGGTTCCGCCGCACAAAATCGCATTTATTCCCCACGGCATCCCGGATGTCCCCTTTGTCGACACCAGTTTTTATAAAGAAGAGTTTGCAACCGAGGGCCGCACCGTCATCCTCACGTTCGGGCTGCTCTCGCCGGGCAAAGCAATTGAAGTGGCCCTGCGCGCCCTGCCGGACGTCGTCAGAAAACATCCCGAAGTCATCTACATCGTCTTGGGCGCCACCCATCCGGGCGTTCTGGCCAGTGAGGGAGAGACATACCGGTGGTCGCTCGAGGCGCTGGTGGACGAACTGGGCCTCCAGGGGCACGTCACATTCGAAAACCGGTTCGTCAGCATCGAAGAATTGTGCAGATATATTGGTTCGGCCGACCTCTACGTCACGTCCTACCAGAACGAAGCACAAATCACCTCGGGCACGCTGGCCTATGCGATGGGCGCCGGGAAAGCCGTCGTGTCGACCCCTTACCTCTACGCGAAAGAGATGCTGGCCGAGGAGCGAGGCCACCTGTTCCCGTTCGGGGATTCGGAGGCGCTCGCCGAACGGATCCTGTACATGCTCGACAACGAGGTCGAACGCAGCGCCATGAGAAAGCGCGCCTATCTCTACGCCCGCCCCATGATTTGGGAGCAGGTCGGGCAAGGCTACCTGGCGCTGGCGCGCGACGTGCTCAAAGAGCGCGAACGAACGCCCCGGCCCGTCGCGGCGCGCGTACGAAGCAAGGCCGCCGCAGATATTATCCCCGGGATCGACCTGCGCCACCTCCGCATCATGACCGATTGCACCGGCATGCTCCAACACGCCCTGTACAGCGTTCCGGACCGGCTGCACGGCTACTGCACCGACGACAACTCGAGGGCGCTGGTGGCCACCATGATGTATTACGACCTGACCCAAGACGCGTCGGTCCTGCCGCTGGTATCGACGTACCTGTCATTTTTGAACAGCGCGTGGGACAAGGAGTCAGGCCGGTTCCGCAACTTTATGACGTACGAGCGCCAGTGGGTGCAAAACGACTGCGATGATGACGTCCAGGGCCGGTCGCTCTGGGCGCTCGGGTTGTGCGCGGCCATGGCGCCCACGGAAAGCCTGCTGGCGTTCAGCACCCGGCTGTTCAACGTGGGGCTGGTGACGATCTCCGAGAACCTGACGTCGCCACGGGCCTGGGCCCTTGTGCTGGTGGGCATCCACGCATACCTGCGCCGGTTCAGCGGCGACGTCCACGCCCGCCAGGCGCGCAAGGTGCTGGCCGACAAGCTCTACGCCCTGTTCCAGGCCTGCGCCAGTTCGGAATGGCCATTGTGCGAGAACGTCATCACCTACTCGAATGCGAAACTGCCTCATGCGCTCATCCTCAGCGGCCAATGGATCCCGGACGGGCCCATGCTCGACCAGGGGCTGGCAAGCCTCAAATGGCTGCTCGAACTGCAAATCGACGAAAACGACTGTGTCAGCCTCATCGGCAACCAGGGATGGTGCACTCGAGACGGCAACCGCGCCCGATTCGACCAGCAGCCCGTCGAGGCCGTGGCCCTGATCGAAGCGTGCGCCGAAGCCTACCGGTGCACGTCGGATGAGTACTGGGTTCGTCAGGCGGTCCGGTGCCTGGGCTGGTTTCTGGGCGACAACGACACCCAATCGGTTCTCTACGACGCCAACACGGGCGGGTGCAGGGACGGCCTGCTGCCCCACGGGCCCAATCAAAATCAGGGGGCGGAGTCAACTCTCGCATGGCTCGTCTCGTTAATCACCGTGCATAATCTGATCAAACAAGGCAAGGCAAAACCGTCCGTGGCCAGGACGGTTGGTGAACGGGATGGAGGCAAGGATCTGTGCCCGAACCGATTGTGATGATTTCCAGCTACCCGCCGCGGTTGTGCGGGATTGGCACATTTTGCGAAGAAGCGCGCGAGTTTATCCAGAAAAAGCATCCGGGGCGCGACGTCCTTGTTATCAGCCATACGGACGGCGCGGGCGACGGCGTATTTCCCCTCATTGACCAGTCCCGTGAAGACTGGTGGCGGCCCGTTGTCGACCAAGTCGAGAAGTTGAAACCCTACGCGGTCCACATCCAGCACGAATACGGGTTGTACGAGTACCACGGCAACGGCCGCGGCGACCATAACCGCGGGTTCCTCCGGATGCTCTCCAAGCTGCGCAAATGGCCCACCGTCCTCGAGCCCCACACCGTCCACGGCAGGCTCACGGAGCGCGAAGCCAGTTTCGTCCGGCAGGCGTGCAACCTCGCCCACGTGATGCTGTTCAAATGCGGCTACCAGAAGTGGCGCCTCAACTGGCAGTTCAGCCAGTGTAACTGGCGCGTGCCTACCAACATCATGATCGTCCCTCACGGCGCGCGCCCCGACAAACGCTACTCCGTCGAAGACGTCCCGCAATTGCGCAAAGAACTGGGGCTCGATGCGATCCCCCACCTCAGCCCCCACCTGGTGGGGCTGGTGGGCTGGATTCAATCCAACAAGCGGTGGGACATCCTCACCTCGATGTGGGAAGACGTCCGCCGGGAGATCCACGAAACCAGCGGCGTCTGGTGGGACCTGTTCGCCGCAGGCACCATGCGCGACCCAAACCACGAGCGCGACTACCTACTGTACCGCGGCCAACTCGAAGTGCTCGAGAAGCACAAGGCGGCACATTTCTACGAGTTCATCCCCCGCGGCGACGTGTACTACAAAGTCATGGCCGTCTGCGATTTCGTCGTCTTGCCAAGCACCGACGAAACCCAGTCCGGCACGCTTGCCCGCATCATCGCACTCAACAAACCCTACATCACCACCGCCCCCATGGAAGGGCTCACCAGCCAGACGCTCGAAAGCAGCGGCGGCCTCCTGTTCAGCACCAAAGCCATGCTCCGCACAAAGTTGGTGCGACTGGCCTGCGACTCTGATCTCCGCATGAAACTCGGCTCCCGGCTCCAGGAATACCTCGAAAACGTAGTATCATGGGACGTCGTGGCCTCCCAGTACGAGGAAGCCTATACGCTCGCCCGGGCGTCCGCGTTCGGCCACAACCCCGTCCGGATCCCCCCCGAGTTCTAGCCTCAACCGCAAAACTCGAATGCGGCTGCTAAGGACGCTGTCTCAAAACCCATGCAAATCCAGGCTGTATTGTGGTGCGGGCGTCTCGCCTGCACGTCTTAAGCATTACCTCCGCTGAATAGGCCTGGCAGCCACGGGAATGGACGGTATAGTCTACGCGCTTGCGGAGGGATGGTTTGGGCAACATCTACGCCGGAGGCCAATTCACGAGGGCGGGCGAGGTCGTTGTCAACGGAATAGCCAAATGGGACGGGGCAGCGTGGGCGGCGCTCGGGACAGGAACGTATTCCGATGTCTATGCCCTGGCCGTGGACAATTCGGGCAACGTCTATGTTGGGTTGAAGCGGCGGGGACGCCGCTTCCACGGTCTTCGCGGCTTTGGTCGCGTCTTTATTCAAACAGGTGTTGCGTGCGGAACATAGATAGAGGGGTTGCTTGTGTAGGGGGCAATACGTATCATCAGCCGCGCAAGTCTCACTGTCACTACTCCAGGGGGGAGGTTGCACCATGAAGACGTTTGCGAGCATTGCCGTAGGCGCATGGCTGGTCTTGACAGTTACAGCAGGCGGCGCAGGGGCGGGCATCGAAACGAAAAGCGACCCCAACGACGTCTACTGGTCAGACCGGTTCCCCGTTCCGGGCACGAATGGCGAAGTTAACGCCGCTGTCAAGGATGCTTGGGGAAACATCTACATTGGCGGCAACTTCACTCTTGCCGGAGACATCATGGCTGAAAATGTCGCCCGGTGGAATACCTCTAAGTCTACATGGTCAGGCCTCGGGACGGGTATCGGGGGTATTGATCACTCTCGCGTCCTTGCCCTTGCGGTGGACAGCTCAGGCAACGTCTACGCCGGGGGCTATTTCACAACGGCGGGCGGCCTCGAGGCCAACTGTATAGCCCGATGGGACGGGACGGCGTGGTCGGCTCTCGGGACCGGCATGGAAGGAGGCAGCGACTATCCTGGGACGTGTGTCTACGCCCTTGCTGTGGATAGTTCGGGCAACCTCTACGCAGGGGGGGATTTTACGACGGCGGGTGGCGTGGCGGCCAATTACATAGCCAAATGGGACGGGGCGGCGTGGTCGCCGCTCGGGACAGGAATGGGTGGCTCCAGCTTCACTCGCGTCCTCGCCATTGCGGTGGACGGTTTGGGCGCGGTTTACGCCGGGGGCATGTTCACAACGGCGGGCGGCGTTACCGTCAATTGCGCAGCCAAATGGGACGGGACTGCGTGGTCGGCTCTCGGAACAGGGATCGGGGGCACCGACTCTCATGTCGATGCCCTTGCGGTGGACGGCTCAGGTGTATACGCCGGAGGAGCGTTTACGACGGCGGGCGGCGTCTCCGCCAAAAATATTGCCAAATGGGACGGGATGGCGTGGTCGGCCCTCGGAATAGGGATT